>JALYJX010000221.1 GCA_030775065.1 Gemmatimonadota bacterium
GCGCAGCGAGGACACAATCGTCACGATCGCGCCGGGTGTTTCGTTCGGCGGGGAGAACGTGCCGATCATCGCCGGTCCCTGCTCCGTCGAGTCGGAGGAGCAGATAGTCGAGTCCGCTCGTCTCGTGAAGGAAGCAGGCGGAAGCGCACTGAGGGGTGGCGCGTTCAAGCCCCGGAGCTCGCCGTATTCATTTCAGGGACTCGGCAAGCGCGGCCTCGAGCTCCTGGCGCTGGCACGCCGTGAAACCGGTTTGCCCATTGTCACCGAGGCGATGGATGACGAAGGTGCCCACCTCATCGCGGAGATGGGCGACTGCATTCAGATCGGTGCGCGCAACATGCAGAATTATTCGCTCCTGAAGACGGTCGGAAAACTCGGGATGCCTGTTCTGCTCAAGCGCGGGATGGCGGCAACGATCACCGATCTTCTGCTGAGTGCGGAGTACATTCTCTCTGAAGGCAACCCAAACGTGATACTGTGCGAGCGCGGGGTGAGAAGCTTCGATCCCTCGACCAGGAATCTCCTCGATCTGACTGCGATTCCGATCGTCCACAGGCTCTCGCACCTGCCGATCGTCGCAGATCCCAGTCATGGCACCGGCCTGAGGGACAAGGTGACTCCCATGGCTCGTGCAGCGCTCGCCGCCGGTGCTGACGGCCTGCTCGTCGAGATGCATCCAAATCCCGACAGAGCGTTATCCGATGGGGCCCAGTCGCTTCACCCGGAGCAGTTCGCTGAGCTCGTTGAAGAGCTTCGAGCAGTTGCAGTCGCCATCGGCAGGCGCGTGACGCCGGCACTGGATCGCGAAAACAAGCCGGCAGATCGAGTACTCTCTTCAGGAACGGCGAAGCGAGTTGCGGGTAAGCATTGATATGAAAATCATCACGGCAGTTCTGGCTGGTGGCTTTGGCGCAGCGAGCCTCGGCGCGCAGTTGCCCGAGACGATCATGGACCGCGCCGCAAGCAAGTATGCGAGCATGAAAACGGTGCGGGCCGAGTTCAGGCAGACAATCACCAATCCGCTCACCGGAACGAGCTCGGTATCGCGCGGCGAGCTGCTTCGCCGCGAGCCCAACCTCCTGGCGATCAATTTCACCGATCCCAAAGGCGACCGCGTGGTCGCCGACGGAAAGGCCGTGTGGGTCTATCTGCCGAGCAGCGCGCCGGGTCAGGTGATGCGTTTGAGCGCTCGTAACACGTCGGCGGGAGTCATCGATCCGGGATCCCTGTTTCTTACCTCCCCGCGCACGCGTTACACCATGAAGAGCGGCGGGACAGCCACGGTTGGCGGGGCAAAAACCGATGTCGTGCTCCTCACGCCGAAGACCTCGAACGCTCCATTCACACGTGCAAAGGTGTGGATCGATGCAGTTGGAAACGTCAAACAGTTCGAGGTGACGGACGCAAACGGGCTGACGAGATTCGTCGTGATCACGCGCCTGATCCCGAACGCGGTCATCGCGCGCTCGGCATTTTCGTTCACTCCGCCCCGAGGAGCTCGTATAGTCGACTCTGCATCCTTCGGCGGTCTGTAGGTTCGTGCGCCACGGGCTGGACTCGGTGAAACTGACAGATCTGTGAGAGTCTTCGAGTCTGTACGCACGCGAGAGAAGGATCAGCGGAGCAGCAGCAGCCTCTGAATCTCCGCCAGGCGAGCAGGGTCAGCGCCTCGCCGGCCGGCTATCTCCAGCGCAGCAAACGACAACCGACGATACAGCGCCCTCACTTCCGGATTGTGCCTCAGCGCCTGAAGATGGCGGTTCACAGTCTCGACGTCGCCGCGCATCACCGGCCCCGTTAGAGCCGATTCCGGATGGCTGTCCGCAATATTCGAGACTGCCGCGTCCATCAGACTGTGCACAGCCAGGTGCGCGCTTCGCTCCGGAACACCAGCATCGGTGAGAATGCCTGAAGCGGCGGCCGCGAGGACGACAGGAAAATTCGAGCTGATCACCGCGGCCGCGTGGTAGATGCTTTTCATTCCCGGAGGAATCTCGAGCGTCCGCGCGCCTATGTGACCCGCGAGCCGTCTCGAGGCCGCGCGCGCCTGATCGTCGCCGTCGATACCGATCCACGCCTTTCTCAGGAGCTCGGGCGCACGATCGGGATTCGCGAACGGGACAAGCGGATGAAAGGTCCCGCCGCTGAGCCCCATCTCGCCCAGGCGCGGGATCAGGGGTGGCTCGGCTCCGCCGGACGTGTGGGCGACGACCGTTCCCGATGCGAGCCGCGGCCGGCCGGATGGAGAAGTCGCGTCCACGAGATCGGCGAGGACGCCGTCGAGCTGATCGTCTCTGACTGCGACAATTATCGTGTTCGCGTCGCCGATCACCGGCGGCAAAGCACCATGCGATGTCGCAATCGGAGATGGACGCCGCGAATGAAATCCTACAACCTCGACACCGGATTCACGGAAGGAGCGGAAGAGCCCGCGACCGACCTGTCCCGCGCCGATTATGAATACGCGTTCGCTCACTCGGTGCCGGCGCTGCGCTGCGCCGCCTGCCTGGCAGACGCACGCTCGAGCATCCCGGCTTCCGAGGTCACGCCCGTCGCCAGCTCCAGCGCCACAGCTATCGCCTTGTCCGCGGCTACGCGTCGTCTGAACTCCGCCTCGGGGCCGAATACGAATCGCGCGATGTCGTACGCCAGCAGCTGCGAGACAACGTGCGACGATTCGTCGTAAGTCATCCGGGGAATGTCCACACCCCGCGCAACCATCCTCTTCCACACTTCCTCGAGCATCTGCGGCGTCACCACGAACTTCGGAGTCAGCGCGTCACCGCGACCCTTGAGTGAGATCGCGTAGTCAGTCACAGCATCGCGGAACTGGCCCACCTTTCGGCCGAGAGCAGTCTGAAACAGGCGAAGCTGACGGGCAGCGGCCGAGTCGGTAACGATGAGATCGGGGGAGATCCCCCCACCTCCGTAGACGATTCGGCCAGCGTCTGTTCTGTACCTCTGGGGCGGCTTCGGTCGAGCTTCACTGTCTTCGCGGAGCACTTGCCTGCTGATCGATCTGCCCGACGGAGTGTACCAGCGCGCGGTCGTGATCTTGAGCCCGCCAATCTCGCCCAGTCGAATGATCGTCTGTGCGCTACCCTTGCCGTACGTCGGCTCTCCAACCACAACCGCGCGGTCGTGATCCTGCAGCGCGCCTGCTACGATCTCCGCGGCGCTCGCGCTTCTGTCGTCGACAAGAACCACGAGGGGCAGCTTCGGCCAGCGCTGAGCCGTCGTGTCGGTGTAATCGCGGTTCGCCCCGGGCGACCTTCCCTTCAGACTGACGATCCGTTGTCCCGGGCCGAGAAACATGTCCGCGACTCCGAGGCCCTGGTCGAGCAGTCCCCCGGGATTGGACCTGAGGTCGAGCACCAGAGATTTCATTCCCTTCGAGAGAAGCGCGTTGATGCTCCGCGAAAGCTCGCGCGTCGTCGAGTCGCTGAACGCCTTGAGATCGACGTAGCCTACGGCGTTCGGGAGCATGGCGACCCGGCGCACGGCATTCTGATGAAGGGCGCGTCGCACGAGAGTGAACGGAATCGAAGGCAGCAGCCCCGGCCGCTCGATACGGAACGATAGCGTCGTTCCGGCATCGCCGCGAAACGCTTTCGTCGCTTCTTCCATCGCCCAATCCCGTGTGGAGCGACCCTCGATCTCGATGATTCGGTCGCCAGGCTGAATGCCTGCGCGCTCGGCGGGACTGCCCGGCAGCGGAGCGATGACAACCAGCCAGCCGTCACGGATGTCGACCTGAAGGCCGACTCCGGCAAAGTTTCCACTCGTCGTCTCGTTCAGCCGGCCGAGCTTGTCGGGGGCAAGAAGCGTCGTGTATGGATCCTCGAGCTCATAAAGCATTCCCTCGACTGCCTTGCGGTAAAGCACGGGAGAGTCGACCGAGTCGACGTAATATCGCGAGACGTGTCTCAGCACCTGGTTGAAGAGACGCTCGGCTTCGGCTGGAGTCGTTTCGCCGTCGCGAGTTCCGCTGACTATCAGCCATCCGCCGGTGACGAGTGACCCGACGAGTATGGCCGCGACAGTCATAGTTCGCGACCTGAGCCCGGGCGAAATGTCGAGCCTCACGCGGTGGTCTCCTCCCGCAGCGCCGCGAACCTGTTCGGCATCGCCTGCAGCAATGCAGCGAGCACGCGAGCAAAGACTTCCTCACGCGCTCCGCGTCCATCCACCTTTACGATTGGTCCACACTCGGGATGCTCTGCCTGCCATTCGGCGGTGCCTGCCTCAGCGAACGCTCGCTCGACACGCTGGTGAAAATCCTCCCCCGAGCTCTCGATCCGATCATGGATCCCGCGCATTGCCGCGCGGTCGATCCCGTCAGCGGAAGGAAACTCCAGGACGATCGTGAGGTCGGGAACTATTCCATCCGTGGCGAGGCAGTTCGCCCCGCGCACATCGGCCTCAGGCAAGCCACGCCCGGCGATCTGATAAGCGTAGGTCGAGAGGAAGAAACGGTCCATGAGCACCACGTCACCACGCTTGAGGGCCGGCTTGATCTCACGGCTCACGAGCTCGGCGCGAGAGCCCATGAAGAGCAGCGCCTCTGCCGCAGGGGTCACATCACCCGTTGGGCTGAGCAGAATATCGCGGATCGTGTCACCCACCGGCGTTCCCCCAGGCTCTCGCAACGGTACGACGGGGACGCCCGCTGCGCTCAGACGATCAGACAGCAGTCGAAGCTGAGTCGACTTGCCCGACCCTTCCGTTCCTTCGAACACCACCAGCTTGCCCCGCTCCATCGCAAATCAGCCGAGGGTGATGATGGAGCTCGTCGCGCCCTTCTTCATGCCGTCCATGATCCAGTTATTCACCTGGTACATCACCTTGTCGAAGTTCTCCTGCGCGGCGATGGCCCGTTGATATGCCGAGTTTCCCTGGACCTTCATGAGTAGATCGTCGAGCTGCTGCTCGAGCTCGGGCGTCGGCTGTTCTCCCCGCTGGATCATCTGCTGGGCCTGCACCCGGAGCTTCTCCATCTGCTGCAGCACGCTGACGGCATCGCGGTCTCCGTTCAACGCTTCGCTCGACTTCTTCACTGCCTGGTACTCGGGGCTCTGCCCGATGATCCGTCCGAGCTCCTTCGCCTTCTCCTCGAGCATGCCATCTCCAATCACGACCGTAATCTCCGCGTCAGGCGCGCGAGGCGAAGACAAATCGCTCGCGCCCGGTGAGGTCCAGAACCACGTTAACATCCGTGTAACCGCCACCTGACATCACCAGCTCCGCGACGAGTGAGGCACGGCGCTCATCAACCTCGAGCGCCAGAGCTCCGCCAGGGTCCAGAAGAGACTTTCCTTTCTGCACAATCGCGGCCGTGATGGCCAGCCCGTTCGAACCACTCAGCAGCGCCACCGGCGGCTCCCAGCTCCTCACGCTCGGCGGAAGATGGTGGGCCTCGTCGTAGGCGATGTAGGGCGGATTTGACACCAGCAGGCGTGCTTTGATGTCGCGCACGGGCGCGAGAAGAGATCCGCTCCGGAACTCCACCGGACACCGGAGCGCCTCCCCTATGATAGCGGCGTTCGTTCTTGCGACGTCGAGGGCGTCCAGCGAGGTATCCGTCCCGACTACTCGAGCGAAACAGCCTTCAGCCGCGAGTGCGAGCGCAATCGCCCCCGAGCCGGTTCCAATGTCGACGGCAGCTCCCCAGTTTCCGCCGCCGGGATTTGCCGCCCGGAATCGCGTCAGGATCTCCTCGACAAGGGCCTCGGTTTCCGGACGCGGTATGAGCACTCGCTCGTCCACGTTGAGAGTGAGCGAACGGAACTGTGCGGTGCCAACTGCGTACGCGAACGGCGCGCCCGCCACGAGGCGCCGAGCGGCGGCTCGGGCGGCGTCACGTACCTGCGATTCAAGAACTACATCGCCGGACACGACGCTCCAGTATCGGGGCACATGCAGGAGTGCAGCGACGATGTCGCGCGCGGTGTTTCGCGAATCGGGCAGCCCGGCACCCCCGAGAATTGACGCAAGCTCATCCACCAACGAGCCAACCGTGCGGTCATGGTTACGTGGAGTGGGCGACGAATTGAGGGACTTACTCACCGAGCCTGTCTTCCGCATCAGCGTTCCTGAGCGCTTCGACGAGCGGGTCGATTTCGCCGCCCATCACTTTGGAGAGCTCGTGCATCGTGTACCCTATGCGATGATCGGTCACTCGATTCTGGGGGAAGTTGTAGGTGCGAATCTTTGCGGAGCGATCGCCCGTGCCGACTTGTGTTTTCCTCATTCGGGATCGCTCGGCTTCCCGCTTCGCGATCGTAGCGTCGAGCAGGCGAGCTCGCAGCACTTCCATTCCCTTGAGCTTGTTCTGGAGCTGCGACTTCTGGTCCTGCTGACTGACGACGATCCCGCTGGGTATGTGCGTGATTCGAACCGCAGAGTCGGTCGTGTTCACGCTCTGGCCACCCGGGCCGGAAGATCGGAAGACGTCGATGCGGAGGTCCTTGTCGTCGATCTTGATGTCAATCTCTTCCGCTTCGGGAAGCACGGCGACGGTAATCGCCGAAGTGTGAATGCGTCCGCTCGCTTCCGTCTGCGGGACGCGCTGCACGCGATGGACGCCCGATTCGTGTTTGAGTTTGGAAAAAACCTTGTCGCCTTCGATGAGGGCAATGC
>JALYJX010000222.1 GCA_030775065.1 Gemmatimonadota bacterium
GGATTATGCTTGCAACGCCGATTTGCCTCTGATTTGTCTCCGATTCCGGGCGCCAGGCGGACCAGAGCAGAAGCAACATCGCTCCGCCCATGAGAAGGATGTCCGGGCCGAGTGCCGTCATGAGCTGCGAAGGAATTGCGAGGTTGAGCGTCATCGCTTGCTCTCCGCCGCAACCGCGACCGTTGTTGTCGGCACTGTGCCCGGAACCACGCCTGCATTCACCTGTGCCACGAACTTCGCGGCCGCCGGCTCCATACGCCTCAGGACCGGCGCGGGATAGACGCCGAGCCAGATGATGGCCGCGATGAGCGGAGCGACTATCGCAATCTCCCTCCAGTTTAAATCAGGAATGTGCTCGTTCGCCGGCTTGGCGAGCGGATTGAATAGAACTCGCTGGATCGCCCACAACAGGTACGCCGCTGCGAGGATCACGCCGGTAGTCGCGATCATTGTCGCTATCGGGTAAGGCTCGAATGCCCCGACAAGCACAAGAAACTCGCCGATGAATCCGTTGGTACCCGGGAGGCCAATGCTGCTGAGTGAGACTATGGTCAACACTGTCGCGAACAGCGGCACAACGCGCGCAATCCCGCCGTATGCCTCGATTTCGCGGGTGTGGCGCCGCTCATAGATCATTCCCACGAGCAGGAAGAGCGCGCCGGTCGAGATGCCGTGGCTGATCATGATCATCAGCGCTCCCTGAACGCCCTGTAGCGTCACCGCGAAGATTCCAAGCATCACAAAGCCCAGGTGGCTGACGGAAGAATAGGCCACGAGCTTCTTCAAGTCGGGCTGCACCATCGCCACCAGCGCGCCGTACACAATCCCGATTACCGCCAGCGTGACGACAGTGGCGCGGACGGTCGGGTTCATCGCCGCGTCCGGGAAAAGCGGGAGGGCAAACCGAATGAAGCCGAAGGTTCCCATCTTCAGCATGATCGCCGCAAGGATCACCGAGCCGCCTGTTGGTGCCTCGACGTGAGCGTCGGGCAGCCACGTGTGGAACGGGAACATCGGAACCTTCACCGCGAATGCCAGGAAGAAAGCAGCGAACAGCCAGAGCGCCGCCCTCGGCGCGACTGTCAGATTCGCCAGCAGATTGTCATAGCTGAAATTCGGTGTTCCGCCGGTGCCTGCCTGTATGCCGAGGTAAAGAATCGCAACCAGCATCAGGAGCGACGGCAGCATCGTGTAAATGAAGAACTTGATGCTCGCGTAGATGCGCCGCTCGCCGCCCCAGATTCCGATGATGAAATACATCGGAATGAGCATCACTTCCCACATGACGTAGAACAGGAACAGATCCAGCGCGACGAAAACGCCGAGCATTCCGCTCGTGAGAATCAGCATGAGCGCGAAGAACGCGGGCACTTTCGTCTTGATGCTGGTCCAGCTTCCGAGCACCGTGAGCGGCATGATGAACGTGGTGAGCAGGATCATCATGAGCGCGATGCCGTCGAGACCGAGCGTGAATCTGATCCCCCAGGTTGGGATCCATGCGATGTCGGTAACGGCCTGCCACTCCGTGATAGCAGGATCGAACGACCACCACAGGCCGGCCGAGACAATGAATTCGATGATGAAGAACCAGAGCGCGATGAGACGCGCTGTACGATTCGCCGCCTCCGCTCGGGCTGGCTCGGCGCTTCCAGTGGTGAACGCGAGTATCAGCCCTGCGCCGATCATCGGAATGATCAGCAGAGCCGGAAGGACCCATCCGTTGAAGCCGATCGACTCGAGGAGGGCTCTCATCGTCTAGCGAAGAGTCACGGCGCCGAGGACCGCAAGGACGCCCGCGACGAGCACCCAGGCGTATGTGCCGACCGCACCGGTCTGCAGCCGCGATCCAACCCATCCAAACCCGCGCGCGAGAGCCGCGCTGCCGTTTACGAAGAAGTTGTCGATGATGCCGTCGTCGACAAATCGCCAGAGCAGATTGCGCGAGACCTGATAGGTCGGGTTGACGATCACCCGATCGTAGCCCTCGTCCACGTAATACTTGTTGGCCAGGACCAGACCAAAGCCTTCTTCAGGTTTGGCCTCGCGTTTCGGAACGAGGTGCTCGGGCTTGAGCCGATACCGCGCGAAGGCAATCCCCGCGATGGCCACGAACACCGCCAGCAGGATCAGCAGCTCCTCAGTGGTTACCGACACCACGTGAGGCGTGGATGATTGGGCAACACGAGCCGTCGATGCGCCAAGCACGGGCTCGAGCCAATGCTCGAGCGTTGCCGTTGGTCCAAGCGGTATGAGATCGGTTATGACTTCGGGCACGTTGAGCCACCCCCCGAAAGCGCTCAACACGCCAAGTACGACGAGAGGGCCGGTCATTACCCATGGCGCTTCGTGCAGATGCGAGCGCTCCTTCTCACCGGTGCGGTTCGGGCCATGGAAGGTGTAAAGCATGAGCCGCGTCATGTAGACCGCCGTCAGAAATGCCGCAGCGATTCCGAGTACGTACACGAGGTACAACCAGGCTTCGCCGCTGATTCCGAACAGCGACGCTTCCGCCAGCGCGGAGCCTCCCGCGCGGTGGAAGGCGGCGCCGAGAATCTCATCCTTGGAAAAGAATCCGGCGAACGGCGGAATACCCGCGATCGCGAGGGTCGCGATCCACATAAGCACCCACGTGATGGGCATGTACGCCTTGAGGCCGCCCATGTTTCGCATGTCCTGTGCATCGTCGTGGTTGTGCGTCGCGTGATAAGCCGCATGCATCGCGTGAATCACCGAGCCTGCGCCAAGGAACAGCAGCGCCTTGAAAAAAGCGTGCGTAACGAGATGAAAGAGGCCTGCGGTATACGCACCCACTCCGACACCGACGAACATGTACCCGAGTTGCGATACGGTCGAATAGGCGAGAACCTTCTTGATGTCCCACTGCTTGAGCCCGATGGTCGCCGCAAAGATCGCGGTCACCGCGCCGGTCAGCGCGACGACGAGGCTGGCCACTGGAGCCATCGAAAAGAGCGGCGCGCTGCGCGCAACGAGATAGACGCCGGCCGTGACCATCGTCGCGGCGTGGATCAGTGCCGACACGGGTGTCGGCCCTGCCATCGCGTCCGGAAGCCAGACGTAAAGCGGAATCTGCGCGCTCTTGCCTACGCATCCCAGAAACATGAAAAGGCAGATCGCGGTCGCGACGGCTCCGCCATATGGAAGCGATCCCGCGCTCGCGAACACGTTTTGAAAGTCGAGCGCGCCGAGCGTCGCGAACAGAATGAACATCGCGACCAGAAACCCGAAGTCTCCGATGCGGTTGACGATGAAGGCCTTCTTCCCCGCGTCGGCGTTCACCTTGTCGGAGAACCAGAAGCCAATGAGCAGGTATGAGCAAAGCCCCACGCCCTCCCATCCGACAAACAGCACGGGATAGTTGGCGCCGAGCACGAGCACCAGCATGAAGAACACGAACAGGTTGAGGTAGGCGAAATAGCGGGGATAACCCGGATCCTCGCGCATGTATCCGACGCTGAAGATGTGAATGAGTGCTCCCACTCCTGTCACAACGAGCACCATGAGCATCGACAGCTGATCGAGCTGCAGTGCTGCATCGATCTGGAGCGCTCCAACCGGCATCCAGTTGAAGTACGTCTGAACGAAGGGCGCCTCCATGGGCACGCTCCGCATCGCCGCGAATATCGCCCACGCGAGCACGAACGACAGCACGAGGACACCGGGCCCCACGATGCTTACGATGCCGGCATAACGGTGCGATCCTGCGGCATGCGGTTCCGACGGTGGCGAAGGCAAGCTGTCGTCAACATGCGACATGTCCGGATCAGGCGGGCCGATCCGCGCCGCACTCACCAGCGACAGAATTCCATTGATGAGGAAGCCGAGAAGCGGGAGGATCGGCAGGAGCCACGCGAAGCGCGCCACCGTACCGGCAAGCGGATGCGTCCCCGCCGCCGCAATCTCCTGGAGAAGCATCAACCTTTCATGAGGTTGATGTTCTGCAGATTCACTGTCTGCCGGTGGCGGAAAATTGAGATGATGATCGCCAGTCCCACCGCAGCCTCGGCCGCCGCGACGGTCATCACGAACACGACGAATACCTGACCGGTCGCCCCGTAGACGCGCGAGAAGGCGACAAAGGTGAGGTTTACCGCGTTGAGCATCAGCTCGACGCACATGAAGATGATGATCGCGTTCCGGCGCGTGAGAACTCCCACGACTCCGATCGTGAACAGCACGGCGGACAGGGCGAGCGATTCAGCCAGCACGGCCGTCTTTCTTTCGACCCAGCACGACTGCCCCGGCAATCGCAACCAGCAGCAGCACGCTCGTCAGCTCGAACGCAAGCAGGTACTCGTTGAATAGAGGAGCGGCAACCGTGCCTACCGCGCCCATCTTGTTCATCTGGTCGGCGGCGAAGTTGGGCGGCATCACGTATGGCGTCGCCACCTTTCCGCTCCCCACAACCATGATCTGCGCCACCAGGACAATTCCCATCCCAACTGCGATCAGAGTCGCCCAGAGACCACGCTTGTCGGCGATCTCCGAAGGATGACCGAGGTTGAGAAGCATGATGACAAAGAGAAACACCACCATGATCGCACCCGCATACACGAGCACCTGCATCACCCCGATGAACTGCGCATCCAGCAGCACGAACAGAGCTGACAGCGAAAACATCGTGTTCACGAGCCAAAGCACGGCAGCAACCGGGCTCTTCCGCGTTACGAACGCAAGCGCGGAGGCGATCGCGATCACTCCGAAGAGGTAGAAGTGGAAGGTGTAGAACAGCGGATACTGCAGCTGCATCTATTCGCCCCTCGGATCTTCGGGGTCCCACATCTCGCAAACGGGATGAGTTTGCGCCATCAACCGCTCCAGATCGTAGACGAATCCTTCGCGGCTGTATTCGGCGTTCTCGTAGTGTCTTCCGACGTGGATCGCTTCTTCCGGGCAAACCTCCTGACAGTAGCCGCAGAAGATGCAGCGGAACTCGTCGATCTCGAAGATCAGAGGATACCTGTTCCCTTCCTCGTCCTCACCCGGCACCAGCTTGATGCAATTCGCTGGACAAACGGTCGGACAGAGGCCGCAGGCGACGCACTTTGCCTTTCCGGTTTCCGTCGTGAGCATACGATGCGTTCCCCTCCACCGCGGAGAGATCTGCCACTTCTCCTCGGGATACTGCACCGTGACCTTGTGCGGATTTACCAGATGCTTGAGAGTCAGCGCCATTCCCTTGAGGGTTGCCTTGACATAGCTGACGTCCTCGATGGGACGATCGAGAACCTTGACGGTGATCGGCATTATCTGGCGGCTCCGGATGCGAGGGGTGACCGGCCTGAAACGCCGCGCAGTTTCGCGATGCGAGCGGGGTCGATACGCCCATAGGCCGGACTGATGATCCGGCCGCGATCGAGAATCGCAAACACCATCAGCACGATCACGACGTTCACGGCGCCGAGGATCGAGCTGTGCATGGCTCCTCGCGTTATCCCTGCAGCGTCGAGCACCAGAAGCACCGCCGCGATGACGATGATGTACGCCAGCGCCAGCGGGAGCATGAACTTCCAGCCCAGTGACATCAGCTGGTCGTACCGGAATCGCGGCAGCGTCCACCGCACCCACATGAAGAAGAAGAGGAAGAACAGAAGCTTCGCGAAAAAGATCAGTACCGAGAGAATAGTGAGCCATCCGCTGAACGGCCCGATATTGTCGCGCGGGGTGAATGGCACGTCATACCCGCCGAAGAACAGCGTTACCATCAGCGCGCTGGCCGTTACCATGTTCGCGTATTCAGCGATGAAGAAAAGCGAGAACTTCATCGCACTGTACTCGGTATGGTAGCCGGCAATAAGCTCCGACTCCGCCTCCGGAAGATCGAACGGCAGCCGGTTGGTCTCGGCGAATGCCGCGACCAGAAAGATGAAGAACGCGATCGTGAGGTTTACGACGTTCCATCCGCCGTACGCCTGCTGCGTTATGATTGCCCCGAGCGTGACATTGCCTGCGAGGAGCAGCACGGGAATGGTCGAGAGCCCGAGCGAGATCTCATACGAGATCATCTGGGCGCTCGATCTCAGCCCGCCCAGAAGCGCGTACTTGTTGTTCGACGCCCAGCCGGCGAGAACAATTCCGTACACGCCGAGCGAGGAGATGGCGAGGATGAAGAGAAATCCCACCGGCAGATCGGCGACGACGAGGTCGATTCGTCCCCAGCGCGTCGGGAACGGCGCGCCAAACGGTATGACCACCCATGTCGTGAGCGCCGGAATGAACGAAAGTATCGGCGCCAGAATGAACAGCGGCTTGTACGCGGCTTCCGGATAAGTCTCTTCCTTCATGAAGTTCTTGAGACCGTCTGCCGCCGGCTGCAGCAGCCCGGAAGGCCCGACCCGATTCGGCCCGTGCCGGTCCTGAATCCACGCCGAGATCTTGCGCTCGGCGAGCGTGAGCAACGCGACGCCAACCATGTAGATGGTAAAAACGATCAGCATCTTCACGATCGTCGCGATGACGAAAACGCCAGTTCCGGTCGGGGGGAGCTGCGGGTTTGCGAGCTGAAGGAGTGCGAGAGGCTCGATCATCTCGTGGCCTCCTGGCCCATGCCTAAACCCTCACCCATTCGAGTCGTGGAACCCGCGTCCGAGTCGAGCACGGGCA
>JALYJX010000223.1 GCA_030775065.1 Gemmatimonadota bacterium
GCCCAGGCAGAACAAAATCGATGTAGCGCGATCCCCGCTCGGTGACTTTTCGCTCGACTACAGTGACCGGGTCACTTCGGCCCGCGGCTCTCTGAACCGCACGGTCGACCAGCAGCTTTGCGGTTGCTGCATCACCACGAACGGGATCAAAGGTGTATTCGACACTCGCCGGCCCCGTGATCCTTGCGAGAATTGCGATCTTTCCCGTTCTCAGAGCGCGCGCCGCAGTACTGTCGTCCATCACTTCGGCCGTGAGGGACGAATCGCGCTTCAGCGCTTCCACCAGCGAGCCTGAAGCGCCGGCGGCGAGCACGCCGACATGCGGTTGCTCCGGAGCACGGCTTCGGAACGCGACCCCGAGGCCTACCGCGAGCAGAATCGGGAATACGAACGTCCAGAAAACCGCTTCGGGCTCGCGGATGAACCCGCGAAACCGGGCGAGCGTGAGCTGAACAATCGAGCGCTCGGCAAATGACCTTCGGGGGACATCCGCAACTGATACCGTGTCACTCATCGCGCAGCGTCCTGCCCGTGAGGACCATGAAAACATCCTCGAGCGTTGCTGATGTGGTCCGCTGGACGGGCGGTGGATGATGCTGCGACCCGATCGTATCTATGAGCTCGGCCGGCGACCCGAGCGCGATGACGTGGCCGTGGTCGACGATTGCAACTCTGTCGCAGAGTCGCTCGGCCTCGTCCATGTAATGAGTCGTCAACACAATCGTGCGACCCGTTCCACGGAACTCCTCGATCAATCCCCAGAGCTGCCGGCGGGACTGAGGATCGAGACCCGTGGTTGGCTCGTCGAGAAAGAGAAGCTCCGGGTCGCCCACCAGCGCACAGGCGATTGCGAGGCGCTGCTTCTGCCCGCCCGACAGTGTGCCGACGCGCGCATTCTGCTTCTCGCCGAGCTGCACGATCTCGATGACGCTCTTCGCGTTCCGGGAACGGCGATAGAAGCTGCGGAAAAGATCGACAGTCTCGCGGACGGTGAGCTTCTCGGCCAGCTGTGTGTCCTGAAGCTGAATGCCGAGGCGCTCGCGCAGGTCGTTTTCGTTTCTCTCCCAGGTGCGGCCGAGTACCTCGACGTCACCCGAATCTCTCGCGAGCAACCCTTCGCAGATTTCAATTGTCGTAGTCTTACCGGCTCCATTCGGGCCCAGCAGGCCGAAGCATTCGCCGTTTCGGACCTCCAGGTCGAGGCCGTCGACGGCGACGACGTCGCCGTATGTCTTCCTAAGGCCGCGAACGACAAGGGGATGGCTATTGGCGGCGGCTACGGCTGTCATCGTTCAGGGACAAGGAGTGTCATGCCTTTCGGTCAGAACGGTCGCGCGGAACGGGTGAAACAATACTAAGGCGTTGTCGTATCATCATATAGGAATCGCGAGCCTGCGGCATCAGCAATGCCCTGGCTCGCGAGTAACATAGCCCGGAGAACTTATGCGAATTATTCGTCAGACGATACTCGGCGGCATTGCCGCGTTTTCCGGCGCCGCTGCGGCGCCATTTCTTCTGTCTCCTCTCGAAGCGCAGATCACAGCGCGCCCGGCCGTTCGCCTTGAAAAGCCTTCGCGTTTCACCCTCGGTGGCGGACTTCTGATGTCGTCGCCGCGCGGTGAGCTCGCGAACAACATCGACAACGGTTTTGGCGGCGACTTTTACGGACTCTTCAGGGTCGATCCGGCAGGTGCTCTGAGCCTGCGGGCAGATATCGGCGGTCTGCAATACGGCAGCGAGACAGTTCCGACCGGCTCGGTGTTCGGCGGTCGCGCAGGTTTCGAGGTCGTGACCACAAATTCCATTTTCTGGGCTGCGTTTGGCCCGCAGCTGATGCTTCCCGCCGGCCGCATCCGCCCTTATGGAAACGTGGCCATTGGTGTGATGGGTTTCACGACGAGCTCCGCAGTGCGCGGCACTGGCCAGTACCAGGGCGAGACTTTCGCCAGCTCGGAGAACCAGAGCGACAACACTCAGACCTGGATATTCGGCGGCGGACTGTACATCCCGTTCACCGGCAAGCTCTCGATGATGTCGCTGGATGTCGGCGGCCGGTATTTCACCGGCGGTGAAGCGACTTACCTGAGCGAAGGCGCAATCCAGGACAATCCCGATGGCTCGATCACGCTGTTTCCGTCGCATAGCAAGACGGATCAGATGACTTGGCACATCGGAGTCTCGTACACGATTCCCAACAAATAGCGCGCGCTACTTGTAACCGTTCGCACACAACTCCGGGCAATTCCATGGTCGCGCTACTAGTCGCGGTGCTGTTCGCTCAGACGAGCGTCACAATCAACGTTGGAAGCGGGGCGAAGAAAGACAGCGTCGCGGCGGCTCGCGACGATTCGATGCAGCTGGAACGAGAGGCGCGGAGGGATTCGATCCGAATTCGACGCATCAAAAGTGATTCCGTCGACCGGGCGCGGCGTCTCGCCAAGCGAGTTCCGTTGACGCCCGCACGGCTCGCTTCCGCCTTCCGCGATCCGGGCGCTCGCACTCTTCTGACTGGAGCGCGTGCTGCGCGGCTGGAGCAGGACACGGCTCTCCGCGGATATGATGCAACCTCGTACGAGCGCATCTCGGTGGGGATGGGGTTCAAGCGAATCGGCCGCGACCGATTGCTGATGCGACATGAGCGCGCTGCCCGAGTCGTCTGGACGCGCGGCTCACCGGTGCTCGTGCAGCTTCTCGGCAAGCGGATGGTAATGCCAATGCTCGAGGGCGCGGGTGACGCCGAGATCGGCGCCGAAGGCGTAGCAATTCCTTATTTCCCGGGACGTGAATCGCTGTGGATAGGATCCGGCCTCGCCAAAGCGGATGTCAGCGAGAGTGAGATCATCCATCCGCTAGCCAGCGGCGCGGAGGCGTACTACACCTACGCGACGGGGGACTCGGTGAGCTTCCAGCTACCCGGCGGGAACAGAATCCAGCTCCGCGAGCTGGTCGTCCGCCCGCGCGAGCCAAAGTGGAATGTCGCACTCGGCTCACTCTGGTTCGACATTGCGTCGTCACGTCTCGTGCGCGCGGTTTTTCGGCTCGCCGAGCCGATGGATATCTGGGCGAAGGCCGACGAAGAG
Organism: Gemmatimonadota bacterium; assembly: GCA_030775065.1. Lineage (GTDB taxonomy): Bacteria > Gemmatimonadota > Gemmatimonadetes > Gemmatimonadales > Gemmatimonadaceae > UBA4720. The sequence goes on from JALYJX010000223.1 coordinate 3,081, forward strand.
GCAGACGATCCCGACGACAAGCCGCCGAGGTGGGTGAAGGCATTGTCCTCGCCACTGACAGCCAAGGTGAACGCAGTGACCGTCGAGTATGGCCTGCACGAGGGACGGTTCTGGATGCCGCGGTTGCAAAGTCTCGAGGGCGAAGGGCAAGCGGGGTTCGTGCACGCCCCGGTCAAGCTCGAGCAGAGCTTCAAGTATGCGAGCGTCAACGGCAGTCTGCCGGCGATCCCGCAAATCGCAGCGATCGATACGGCGCAGGATTCCACGTCGCGGGCCTACCGCAGGCAGAAAAGGCGCGACGCGTGCAAGGACATGACGAACAGCCGGTCGCGAACGTCGACAAGGTTCGATGGTTCTCTGATGGTGATAACGCAAGTGCCCTGCGACACGACAAAGCTCGCCCACTCGCCGGAATTGCCGAAGTCCATCTATGACGAAGGCGAGGAAGTTTTCGGTGTATCCGAGCGCGATGCGCTCATCGCCCAGGCGCTGACGCTGGGCGCGCAGCCGGGATTCATACCGCAGAAGCCGGTGTTCACTTATGGGCTCGGACTCACGAGGTACAATCGAATCGAAGGTCTTTCCACGGGACTTGCGGTTCGTCAGAGTTTAGGCGCGGGGTACACGGCGAGAGCGCTAGCGCGCATCGGGACGTCCGATCCTACTCCTACCGGAGAGCTCGGTCTGTCGCGAACGGATGGACGAAACACGATTGGGGTCGGTGCTTACCGCCGTCTTGCGTCGGCCAACGATTTTGCCGACCCGTTTTCGTTCGGCAGCTCGCTCTCGGCGCTTCTTTTCGGTCGCGACGAAGGCTTCTACTATCGTACGACCGGCGTCGAGCTGACCGGAGCGCGCGACGATTCGACGTCCGGAACGTGGCGCCTGTTCGCGGAGCATCACAGCGATGTCAGCAAGCAGACGGATTTCTCACTCGCCAAGAGCTTCGGCTCGAAAGGATTCACGGAGAACATCCGCGCGACTCGCGGGAACGTCCTCGGCCTCGCGCTCGAGAAGCACGGATCGCGTGGACTGGACCCGCACGGACTCAGGACTTTCGGAAGCGTGAAGGTCGAAGGTGCGGCCGGTGATTTCGACTACGCCCGCGGAATGTTCGACGCAACGGTAACTCATGGACTGGGGCCGCGGCTCGACGGAGCGCTCACCGTTGGTGCCGGCACTTCGGGCGGCACGATGCCCGTGCAGCGGCTCTGGTACCTCGGCGGGACTCAGACGGTTCGCGGCCAACGCGCGGGTGCGGCAATTGGAGATGCCTACTGGCTGACTCGTGCCGAGCTGGGGTCGAGCTTCGTGGGCGCCCGTCCCGTGATCTTCGGCGATCTCGGATGGGCAGGGACCCGGGATGACTGGAAGAACCCGGGCCGGCCGCTGAGCGGCGTTGGCGCGGGTGTCTCATTCATGGATGGACTTGTCCGCTTCGATGTGGCGCGCGGCATCTATCCCGAAAAGAAAATCAGAACGAATCTCTACGTAGAAGCGAGGTTCTAGCTGTCGCGGCGACGGCACTGCTCGCGGTGACTTCGGCCGTGATAGTCGGCGTGGTCTTCGGCACCTACCTCACACGTGTTTGTTGCTGATCAGTTCCAATCCGGTCAATCCGTTTCTTACAGGTTTTGCCCCGGTCTCCGCAGCATGCGGATAATGCCAAGAAGGAGCACCGCCCCGATAAACGCGACGAGGATGGTCCCCGGAAGCCCGCTCAGCGGGTTCGTGATGCTGAGCATCCTGAATACCCAGCCGCCGACGAACGCGCCGCAGATCCCGACGATGATGTCGCCGATGATCCCTAGTCCGGTGCCGCCCATCACGAACGATGCGAGGAGACCCGCCACTAGTCCGACGATTATCCAGGTGAGGAAATCCATGTTCTCCATCCGCGGAGGAAAGTGAGGTCGGCCGACGTCTGATCGGGCTCAGCTGATCGCACCCGATTCGACGCCCCCATATTTTACATCGCGCAGTGCGACTTTGAATCCCTACGGATCGTTTTTGGTCGTTTCGCGAGACAGATGGTGCAACCCCCTACCGGACCTGCCGTGCCTGGTGAGCCCTGGCTGCTGAGTGAGGTGACGTGGAAGACGGTTCGCGCGACGGACTACGAAGTCGCCGTGCTCCCATGGGGTGCAACCGAAGCCCATAACTTCCACCTGCCGTACGGGACCGACAACCATGAATGTGCCTACGTAGCGCGCGAAGCGGGGCGGCGCGCGTGGGAAGCGGGAGCCCGCGTCGCGGTTCTGCCGGAGATTCCTTTCGGCGTGAATACCGGTCAGCTCGACATCCGGCTCTGCATCAACATGAACCCAAGTACTCAGGCAGCGGTTCTCGCAGATGTCGCCCACTCTCTGGAATCACAGGGAATCAGGAAGCTCGTCGTTCTGAACGGCCATGGCGGGAATGATTTCAGGCAGATGATCCGCGAGTTGCAGTCGGCAGTGGGAATTTTCGTCTGCTCAGTCAACTGGTGGAATTGCATCGATCCAAAGCAGTACTTCGACAAGCCCGGTGATCATGCCGGCGAGCTCGAGACGAGCGTCATGCTGCACGTACGGCCGGATCTCGTGCTCCCTCTATCGGAAGCAGGCGAGGGAAAGGCCCGTGTGTTCAAAGTGGCAGGATTGCGGGAAGGTTGGGCGTGGGCCCCACGCGAGTGGTCGCGTGTTACGGACGATACGGGCGCTGGGAATCCCGCTGCTGCTACCGCGGCGAAGGGAGCAAAGTTTCTCGATGCAGTCTGCGACCGCGTCGCTGGATTTCTCGTGGAACTCGCCGCTGCTGATCCGGGAGACATGTACGAGTAAGATCGCGCGCAGTAAGAACAACGACGGTCCTGGCCATGCGCGACTCCTCGGTAGATCAACCTCGATGTTTGCAGATTGACCGAATTTCTTCAACGAGACGCTCGACTTCCTCTGACGTAGTGTAGGCGGCGCAGCCGGCACGTACCAGCCCTTCTTCCGACAGACCTAGCCGGTCCACAACCGTCATCGCATAGAAATCGCCGTGTGAGCAGAACACCCCGCGCTCTGCAAGACTGCGGGCCACTTCTCTCGAATGAATGCCTTCGATCGTGAAAGCCACGGTCCGCGTCTTGACGGCTCTGATCGCGCTAAACAGGTTCCCCCCTTACAACTTCCAGCGATCATTCTTGGCCCTTCCAATCGAACGTTTACGCGCGGCGCTCACTGAGTCATACATCATCGACCGCGAGCTCGGCCGCGGCGGGATGGCTACCGTGTATCTTGCCCAGGACTGCAAGCACGACCGCGTCGTCGCGCTCAAGGTTCTCCACCCGGACCTCGCCGCATCGCTCGGGCCGGAGCGGTTTCTTCGCGAGATCAAGCTTGCGGCGCGGCTGAACCACCCGCACATCCTGCCGCTATTCGACAGCGGTGAATCAGAGTCGTTTCTCTACTATGTGATGCCGTACGTAGAGGGAGAGTCGCTGAGGGAGCGTCTCGAGCGCGAGAAACAGCTACCCGTCGACGAAGCCGTGCGT
>JALYJX010000224.1 GCA_030775065.1 Gemmatimonadota bacterium
GCCTGATTGACCGCGGCCGCGGCCTCGCCGAAACCGGTCGCGATGAGCTTCAGCTTTCCCGGATAAGTCGTGATGTCGCCCGCGGCATAGATGCCTGGACGTCCCGTCTCCATGAGCGAGTTCACGACGATCTCGTTTTTCTCGAGCGTCAGCCCCCAGCTCGCCAAGGGGCCGATGTCGCTCACGAAGCCCAGCATCGGGAGCACTGAGTCAGCCTCGACGTCCCGGGTCTCCTTCGTTTTCATGTCGCGCAGCGTCACGCCGATGAGGCGATCGTCGCTGGAAAGAACGTCGTGAAGCTCGTGAAACGGCAGCAAAGTTGTTCGCCCCGCCACAACTGCAGCGTTGACCTCCGCGACCGTTGCTCCGTGCGCCCGATACCTGTCGCTCCGATGCACCAGCGTCACCGCCGCGGCGCGATCGCGAAGCTGGTGCGCCCAGTCGAATGCCGTGTCTCCGCCGCCGATGATGACGATCTTCTGGTCGCGAAACGATTCAGGGTCGGCGACGTTGTCGAAGATCCCGCGCCCATACCACGGCTCCGCACACGCCTGCGGCAAGCGGCGGGGGGTAAACGCCCCGATTCCGGCGGCGATTATTACCGACCGGCTTGGAAAACGGTCGGTTTCCGTGACCAGAACGAGATGCCCGTCCTCTTCCTCGAGACCCATAACGTGCTGGTTGAGAAACGAGGGGAAATTGAATTGCCCCGCCTGGTCGGCTAGAGCGTTTACGAGGTCCTTCGCCAGTATCTGCCGGTAGCCGCCGACATCGAAGATGTACTTCTCGGGATACAGCGCCGTCAGCTGGCCGCCGAGCTGCGGAAGCGTGTCGACTATCTGCGCCGTCGCGCCCCGCATGCCCGCATAAAAGGAGGCGAAAAGACCCGTCGGTCCGCCGCCGATGATGGTCATGTCCCTTATCTCGTGCATCGCGCCAAATATAGCCACATTTCAAATCATGAAGATTTACACGAAGACCGGCGACGAAGGCATGACCGGACTCTTCGGTGGCGGCCGCGTTTCGAAGGATCATGCGCGCGTCGAGGCATACGGCGATGTGGATGAGCTCAACGCATTCGTCGGTCTCGCTCGTGCAGCCGAGCCGATGCCGCAGATAGACGAAGTGCTCGTCACGATCCAGCGCGATCTCTTCAGCATCGGCGCTCTGCTCGCGACTCCGGATCAGGAAAAGATGCAGCAGCATCTCAGCAAGGCGCGCATCGGTGACGATCGGATTGCCGAGCTCGAGCATTCGATCGATGCATGCGATCGCGAGCTCGACACATTGAAGGCGTTCATCCTGCCCGGTGGAACGCAGAAAGCCGCAGCCCTTCATGTCGCCCGCACAGTATGCCGCCGCGCCGAGCGGCGTGTGATCAGCCTTCGGCGGGAGGTGGAGATCCCTCAGATCGTGGTGGTCTACCTCAATCGCCTGTCCGACCTTCTCTTCACTCTCGCCAGGGCTGCCAATGCCCGGGCTGGCGCGGGAGAGGTGACCTGGTAGCGGGTAACTCCGGGCCGGTTGGCCTCCCGTCACCGGGTGAGGGAGGCGAGGTCCGCATCCTCCCGTATCCGATCATCGTCGAGCGAGGGGCGCTGGACCGGCTGGGCAACCTCGTCCGGAGATTCGCTCCCGCCCATCGGTACGCCGTCATCACAGACTCGAACGTCGGCCCTATCTATGGTATCCGGGCTATCGGCGGATTCCCTCCCGGTTCGGCCGATCTGTTCACGGTGCCGGCCGGTGAGACAAACAAGACCCGGGAGAGCTGGAGTCGTCTGACCGACGATCTCGTTGCCGCCGGTTTCGGGCGGGATTCTGCGGTCGTCGCTCTTGGCGGCGGGATGGTGGGAGACCTTGCAGGATTCGTTGCAGGCACGTTCATGCGGGGGGTCCCCGTGGTCCAGGTACCGACCACTCTCCTCGGGATGATCGACGCCTCTATTGGCGGCAAAACGGGCGTGGACACCCCGGCGGGAAAGAATCTCGTGGGACTTTTTCATCCTCCGGCTGCGGTGGTGTCTGACCCGGAAACCCTTGGTACGCTTGCACTTGACTCTCTGAGAACGGGATTTGCCGAGGCGATTAAGCATGGCGTTATAGCGGACTCGGGTTACTTTGGGTTCGTGACGCGGGAGCTACCCATGCTCCTCGCGCCTGGCGGTGCCGGGAGTGACACGTTGACTCGCGTCATCGTCCGCAGCATAGAGATCAAGGCAGGGATCGTCGCCCGGGACGAGCGTGAGCGCGGCCTCCGGAAGGTGTTGAACTTCGGTCACACCATCGGACACGCACTCGAGGCTCTGAGCGGCTACGATCTCGCACATGGCGAAGCCGTTGCGATCGGAATGGCGCTCGAGAGTGCCCTGGCCGAGCGCGCCGGAATAGCCGAGGATGGAACGTCGGAAGCGATTCGCAACGCTCTGAGCGCTGCGGGTCTGCCCGCGCGTCGCCCGCAGGGGATGGCGAGCGAAAGGATCATCGATGCAATGCGGGCTGACAAGAAAGCCCGTCGCGGCGAGATAGAGTACGCGCTCCCGTGCCGTATTGGAGCGATGGCTGGCTCGAGCTCTGGTTGGGCTGTCACGGTAGCTGACGACATCGTTCGGGAGGTGCTGACATGAAACGTGGCGATTTTATCCGGCTCGCAATCGCCGTCGCTATTGCCATCATGTTCATTCAGAGCGGTGCCATGCGACTGCCCGCAAGCAGGGTCGTGCTCAAGCACCAGCCCGTATTCGTCTATGCCAAACCGGCCATGGTGGCCGGAGCGAAGAAGGTCATTCGCGAGACCAACAACATGAAAGGAGTGATCCGTCGCGCTTCGGCGCGCGAGGCGCTCCGGATGCGCGCCCTGGGAATCGTTCCCCACCCGCGCCAGTTCGCGCGAGCCAGCGCAGGTGAAGAGGTGCCCGTCTCCCTTACTCAGTATTGCCTGAAAGGGACGACTCGCCGCGGCCGCTGGGTCCGCCCGGGCATCGTTGCGGCCGACCCTCGAATTTTTCCGCTCGCGCGCTACGTCGAAGTCTTCATGGGCAACAAGTACATCGGCCGATTTCTGGTGGATGACACTGGCAGGAACGTCATCGGCGCAACGCTGGATATCTGGACTCCGTCATGCAAGCAGGCCACGCGCTTTGGCCGACAGTTCGGGCGGGCCGTTCTCGTGGCTCGCGAAGAGGAGCACAAGCCGAGCCTGGCCCAGCTCCAGCTGGATTTGATTCCCGACCTCCGGGCGGTGGCCGATATGTTCGAAGGACTGGCCAAGCGCTGACACACGTCTGGATGGCCCTACAATTGCTCGACGATGCCTCAACCCTAAGCGGGACAACAGTATGTCATCGTTCAGTATCTACCTGGTCGGCTTCATCGTGCTCATCCTCGGCCTGGCTGTCGCAGCGTACCTGGTGGGCATCTCGCCGACGTGGATTGGTGTCGGTGTGATCGTGATGATCGGCATTGGGATCCTCACTGGAACGAGCCGAACGAAGACCAAAGATCCGCCGACTACTCCGTAAGATAGCCGGCGACAACTAACGGAATGACCAGCCGTCCGTAATAAACGGACGGACATGCGCCGGTACCGCATGTCGGAAAACCCGATAAATACAGGCATTCCGTAACTGGCATGAAATGTGGCAGTTGACCTTGCAATTCCCCCTCATTAACGTGCGCCTTGGGTTGAGCACCGCGAGCTGATCGAGCGCTTGCCTGACAATTCGCCGCCAAGGGGCGTCCATGCAGACTTCGGCCGAGAGCAAGTCTAAAGGCTTCTTCCGTTCGTCTCCCTCCACCGCTTTCGACCAATATCTCCAGGACATACAGAAGCTCCCGCTTATAAGCGACGCCGAAGAAGAGCGTCGACTTGCGCGCCGGGCGCAGGCAGGTGACGAGAAAGCCGCTGAGCGTCTCGTCACGGCCAATCTCCGGTTTGTCATCTCCTACGTAAAGAAGTACCAGGGCCACGGACTCGACTTGAGCGAACTTGTGGCGATCGGAAATGAAGGGCTTCTCAAGGCGGTAAGAAAGTTCGATCCGGAGCAAGGCGTCAAGTTCATTTCGTATGCGGTGTGGTGGGTCAGGCAGGCAGTTCTCAAAGCTCTTGCAGAGCAGACCCGATCGGTAAGAATCCCCCTCAATCAGAATTCGCAGCTAATAAAGCTCGCCCGCGCACAGACAGTTCTCTCCCAGGTTCTCAAGCGCGATCCCACAGACCACGAAATAGGCAGGCTCCTCGAGGAGACACCCGAGGCCGTTCGCTCCGCGAAGCAGATGTCGGCCACGGAGATCTCGCTCGACGCTCCGATAGACCGCTCCGACCGCGAGGCGTGCACCCTTGGGGAGAGATTCGCCGGTGTCGACGGTGCGGAGATCGAGGAAGTGACGGACTTCCATCTCATGCGCGAGTTCATCGATCGCGTTTTCCGGAAGTACCTGACGCCCCGCGAGCGGAAGATTCTTCACTTGTATTACGGTCTCGAGCAGGGCTCGGATGCTATGACGCTCGAGAAGATCGGCGCACTGATGGGCGTGACTCGCGAGCGTATCCGGCAGATCCGCGAGCGCGCGTTCGAGAAGCTGCGCGAGTCTCCTGACGGAGCAGCGCTGTCTGGGTTCTGGACGGCGGACTAGAGAGCAGAGGAACTGTAAGGTGGCGGACGCCCCGCTCATTCCGGCGTTCGTCAACCCGGGGGCAGGAAACTTCGAGAAGGCCCGAGACGCGCTGACGTCTTCGGGCCATTTTGATGTACGGGAAGTCCAGCCGGCAAAGCTCGAGCAGGAGATAAAGCGCGCGGTCTCAGCCGGAGCCAAACGCATTCTCATAGCCGGCGGCGACGGATCGATCCGCGCCGCGGCGCAGGTGGTTTCGGGTACCGACGTCGAGCTTGCCATCCTGCCCGGCGGCACGCTCAACCATTTTGCGATAGACAACGGAATTCCTGTCGATCTCGCGGAGGCGCTGCAGGTGGCCACCGGCACAACGACGAGAACCGTGGATGTCGGCTTTGCTGGAAACCGGGTGTTCCTCAACACAAGCTCGATTGGCGCATATGTCACGTTCGTCCGGTTGCGCGATCGGCTGGAGAAGCAATTCGGCTACAGGCTTGCGAGCCTCATCGCGTCGATCCGGATATTCTTCAGCCTGCGGAGGGTCGGCGTCGAGCTCGAGGTGGAGGGTCAGGTCAAACACTACCGGTCGCCTCTGGTGTTCATCGGTGTTGGTGAGCGAGAGCTCGAGTTTCCGCATCTTGGTAACCGGGTCAAGAATGGCAAGCGAGGTCTGCACCTTTTCATTGTGCACGGGCGCAGGCGCGGACGGCTGCTGATCGTCGCCTTCGAAGCGGTCTCGCGCGGAGTAGCCAGCGTGCGTCGCATGCCGGAGCTGGACGCATTCGTGTTGGAGCGCTGCACGATCGATCTCCGGCGGCCTCAAGCCTTGATCGCGTTCGACGGCGAAACGGAACCGATGGCGACTCCGCTCGAGTATCGAATCGAGCACGACACGCTTCGCATCGTTGTCCCCGAGCTTGTCGAGGAGCCGGTCGGAGAGGCAGCAGCCGCGCATCCCGCATAGGTTTCCGGTATGGCGACTGAAAAGCTTGCGAGCCAGCTCGCCGGCGTAGTTGGCGAGAGGTTCGTGCTCATGCGTCCGTCGGAGCTGCTGGTCTACAACTCCGACGGACTTCCCGGATATCGTCGCAAGCCGCGCCTCGCTGTTTTTCCCGGGACGCGGGAGCAGACCATACAGGTGGTGCGAATCCTCGCCGCTGCCGGCGCCCCGTTCGTGCCCCGAGGTGCCGGTACGGGTCTGTCCGGAGGTGCGCTTGCAGACGACGTAGTTCTGCTCGGACTGCACCGCTTGAAAAAAGTCATCTCGATCGACGCCGAAAATCGCCGCGCGACCGTCGAGCCCGGCGTTGTGAATCTCGCGCTGAATCGAATCGCGGGTCCACTGGGACTGCTCTATGCGCCGGACCCGTCGAGCGAAGCGGCGTGCACAATCGGCGGGAACATCGCCGAAAACGCGGGCGGACCTCATTGCCTCAAGTACGGGGTCACGCTCAATCACGTCCTTGCGATCACTGCCGTTCTTCCCGATGGCGAGATCATGACACTCGGCAGCGACACCGGCGAGCGCGAAGGCTACGATCTCCTTGGCGCGTTCATCGGATCGGAGGGATGCTTTGGCGTCGCACTCGACGTGACCGTAAAGTTGACGAAAAAGCCTCCCGCTGTTCGAACGATGCTCGCGGATTTCACTTCGGTCGACGATGCGGCACGCGTGACGTCCGCCATCGTCGCGTCGGGAATCGTTCCGGCGGCGCTGGAGTTCATGGACAGCGCGACCATACAGGTAGTCGAGTCGAGTATCTACGCCGCGGGATATCCGGCGGACGCGGCCGCGGTGCTGCTGATCGAGCTCGATGGACTGCCCGCGGGTGTCGAAGCCGACGTGCAGACTGTGCGAGAGCTGTGCATCGCCGGCCGCGCACGCGAAGTGAAGGTTGCCGGCAACGAAGCCGAGCGGCTCCGACTGTGGCAGGGACGCAAGAAGGCGTTCGGCGCGATGGGACGTATGGCTCCGCAC
>JALYJX010000225.1 GCA_030775065.1 Gemmatimonadota bacterium
GAGCTTCACTCGAGCTGGCAGCAACAGGTCGGACCCGGCGACGTTCTCTTCGGTTACCGCGCGGCTTCGGGTCCACAGCAGGAGCGCTACGTACTCGCCGCGCCTGCGCGCAGCGACGAGCTCACGCTCGACCGCCGGCGCCGCGATCTGACGATCCTCGTGCTCTTTGCGACATTGATGGGAGCGGTCGCCGCGCTGTGGCTCAGCGGCGTGGCGGCAAAGCGACTGGCTCGCGATCTCGAGCTCAGCCGCATCGAGGTCGCGCGCGCCGAGCGCGTGCTTGCGTGGGGCGAGATGGCCCGCCAGGTCGCCCACGAGATAAAGAATCCACTCACGCCAATTCGGCTCGGAGTTCAACACCTGCGTCGTGCGCGCGCTGACGGGCGCGTTGATTTCGATCGAGTCCTCGAAGACAACGTCACCAGAATTCTTTCCGAGATCGATCGCCTGGACGAGACGGCACGCGCGTTCAGCAGGTACGGGACGACGCCCTCCGAGCTGCCACCGCCTGAAAGCATTGACGCTGCTGCGATATTACGTGATGTCGTTGCGCTCGAGCGAATGGGAGTGGGTGACGTCACCTGGAATCTCTCCGGCGCTGAAGAGCCGGCGATCGTATGGGCACGCGGTGTCGAGCTGCGTGACGTTCTCCTCAATCTCTTCGAGAATGCGCGACTGGCGCGCGCGCGAAAGGTCGACGTGACGCTGAGCCGCGCCGCCGACACGGCATCGATCGAGATCTCGGACGACGGCGCCGGCATCGGCGAGGCGGATCTGCCGCGCGTCTTCGAGCCGCATTTTTCAACTCGCACAACAGGGAGCGGACTAGGGCTGGCCATAAGCCGGCGACTGCTCGAGTCGTGGGGAGGCAGCATTCGGATCGCCAGTGAAGAAGGCAAAGGCGCATCGGTCGTTCTCACCTTGCGCTCGACTCCGTGAGCAGTCCGAGGCGCACTCCGGCTGGAAGCATGCGCCAGACGGGAATGCTTCCACCTCACATCAGCAACTGGCAGCTCCCGCCCGGCTGGAACTGGGGGTCTGAGGGACTCACGGGCCACGAGCGTCACTATCAGGAGCTGATCGACGGGATGGGGCGGTCGCTCGCTCTGGTTACCGCGCCAAATCCGGCGCACACCCCCTGGCTTCATTCCGAAGCGCAGCACCTCGCCCATCGCAGCCACCCGTCGATCCCCACGACCTATCACTACTGGACTTTGCAGCCAGAGGTGCGGCGTGGCCCCGGTTACCTGCGGCGATGGATAACCGGGGAATCCGTAGGCGCGCACCTCTCGCGGCTCGGGACGGCTCAGATTCCGTACGTGCTCCAGGTTCTGCGCGGCGCCGGATCCACTCTTTCGTATCTACACGACAGCGGCACGACGCACGGCGCGCTCGACAGGGAATCAGTATGGGTCACGCCAACGGGCAGGCTGTGGATGCTGGAATGGCAATGGGCGGTTCCGCGAAATGACATTCCGTCCGGTCTGAATCCGATCGAGGGCCGCACAGTTGATGGCGCGAGTCGCGTCACTGTCACGCCCCCCGAATGGGCTGACGCCAACTGGGTGCCGACACCCGCGAGCGATCAGTGGCAGCTTGCCGCGACCTGCTTCGCTGCATTGACGGGCGAGGATCCGCCGAGCGTGGACATTCCCCCTGTGCTGCTGCTGCGCCCGGAGTGTCCCGCGAGCGTGGCGACGGCAATCGACCGCGCGCTCCTTCCCAATCCTGAAGAACGATTTCACTCGATTGCCGCGTTGATGCGCGTCGCCGACCGAGGCTATGTGAGCCGCAGCACTTTCATCATGCCGGAGCAGACAGGCGGAGCGCCGCCCACGGAGCAGGCGCATGAGTCGCGCGTACGATGGGCACTCGGCGACGACTACGAGGTGCTCTCCGATCTTGGCGCTGGAACCTTCGGGCGCGTGTGGCGCGCGAGAGACCTGTCGCTCGAGAGAGAAGTTGCGCTCAAGGTGCTGCATCCGCACATCTCGGTCGACGGTCGCGCCGTCGCTGCATTCTGGCGTGAGGCGAAGCTCGCAGCGCAGCTGGCGCATCCTGCAATCGTTCCGATCTACGACTGGGACAGCCGCGGCGATCTTTCCTGGTACACGATGGAGCTTGCCGAAGAGGGATCCGTGGCGAGCCTCCTCGCGCGGTCGGGCCCACGGACGCTCAGCGAAATCGCGGAGCCGATAGGGACAGTGCTCGAGGGGCTTGCAGCGGCGCACGCTGTGGCGATCGTGCATCGCGATCTCAAGCCCGAGAACATTCTCATCGATCGCTATCGCCGCTGGCGAATCACTGATTTCGGTATCGCGAATGTCACGGGCGAAGAAGTAGCTGGAAGCACAGGCACGCCGGAGTTCGCTGCGCCGGAGCAGCTGCTGGGCGAGCCTCAGGGACCACAGGCAGATCTCTTCGCCGTAGCGGGAATCGTCGTGTTCGCGCTCACGGGCGAGCCGCCCTTCGGCAATGGCGAACCTCAGGAAATCGTCGCGCGCCAGCTCGCGCGAAAGATCGATCTCTCGCAGTACCCGACTGCGGTGTGCAATTGGCTGCGCAAGGCGCTGTCGCCGAGTCCTGATGACCGGTTCACCGATGCAACAGCGATGAAGGATGCCTGGCGGAGAGCGGCGCGCATCTCACTCAGGCGAGAGAGTGCGTGGTGGAGAAAAACCGGGACGCGGTAGCTTCCTTTTTGCGTTGGATTTTGTATTTTACCGCGCGCAGCAACTCATTGACCCATTTTGGTTTTACCGTGCGCAAACAGTGCATAGTGGCTTTGAACTTGCAAGCGGAAACAGGCGCGGTTGGACAAGGTGCGCAGGATCATCCAAATCGTTGGCGGTCATATGTTTGCCAAAGTCTCGGCTCTTGTCGCGGAATCGTATTTGGTGAGACGTATGCCTAGCGCGAGTGAATTTTCCTGCTATGTTGCCGGGCAAGGTGTTTGAGCCTTTTTCTGTGGCGTTGAGGGCTCTACCGGCATGCATCCTGCCTAACGGCAGACGCGATATCACTAACCCCGGTTGAAGTTGCTGCATCCACCATTCAAAGAGGTAATCACCATGTTGAGAAGGCGTTGGACCGTCTGCGCAATGACGGCCTTGCTCTTCGGCGGAACGGCCGCGGCACAGTCGCCGGGGACGCTGTTGATAGGCGGCTTTGGCCAGTGGACAAAGTACGATGACGCGTTGTTCCTCGAAAACACCATCGGAGTGGGTGGCCGCGTCGGCGCTTTCTTCGCACCGAACTGGAACCTCGAGGCCGAGCACAGCTACAACCGGCCCGATCAGGTGGGACCCGGACAGACCGAATCCATCTGGCACGGTCCGCTCGCAGCGAGAATTCGCTATAGCTTCCCTCTCGCCAACATCGCGGCGCTGCATGTCGGCGCGGGTGGCGTGGTGACGGGATACGCGGGTTACGAGCCGGATGAGCCCTCCCAGCAGGAGCTCATTCCTATCAGGCAGAACGGCCGCGGATACAACTACGGCGTCTCGGGTAACGTCGGCTTCACCTTCGGCCTGGGCATCGTTGGCCTCCGCGTCGACGGTATCGTCGACTACATGCCGAACGGTGGACCGACGATTGGCAACGGCGGCCCGGCATACGATGGCCATATGAACCTACGGGCGCAGGCCGGACTGGAGCTTCACCCGGATCTCCGCTCGCTTTTTGGAGGCGGCGACATGCCAGGCCTGTCGGGCCCTTACATGCCGTACCAGGCCTGGGACGATATGCCCGAGCCGGCGCTTCCGGGAACGCTCGAGATCGGGCCGTTCGTGCAGTACACCATGTTCGATGACAATGCGCCCGGCGCTCCGAAGGATGGCATAGGCTTCGGCGGACGCGTTGGCGTTTTCCTCACGGATACCCACTGGGAGCTCGAGGGCGAAGGCCAGAACACCCAGACCGAGGTCGACACGGACGAGGGCTCATCCGGTGACGGCGTCCCCTTCCGAAACACGGTCAACAGTGACGTGAGCTACACGTCGTTCGCGTTGCGCATGAACTACAACATTCCGATCATGTCCGCGGCCCAGTTCATCATCGGCCTCGGTGCGGTTCGGTCGAACTACGCAGCCGAGTCGTCAATCACGTCGGTCGGTCGTGCTTTCCAGTACAACTACGGCGTCAGCGGTCTCGCTGGCATTCGCTTCCGAGTGGCAAACCGCATTGCGCTCCGTGTTGACGGAATTGCGGACTGGCACAAGGATACCGAGAATCTCAACCTGATCGGCCGGGCGGGACTCAGCTTCCTGGTCGGTGGCGCGCGTCCGGAAATCATGTGCACGTACGCTGGACTCGAGAATATTCCTGCCTCGGATCCGCGTTGCGTCGCGCCGCTTCCGCCGCCTCCGGCGCCCGTTGCACCGGCAATGTGCCCGTACCCGGGTCTCGGCTCGCTAACAGCGACTGATCCGGCCTGCATAGCGCCTGCAGTGTCCGTGGTAGACACGACAGCCATCACGGCACCGATCTACTTCGACTTCGACAAGTCTGACATCCGTCCGGACGCCGCTGCGACACTCGATCGCAAGATCCCGTGGCTCACGGCCAACCCCGGAATGCGGATACGCATCGAAGGCAACGCCGACGAGCGCGGCTCGGATGAGTACAACCTGGCCCTTGGTCAGCGTCGTGCAGCCTCCGCGAAGAAGTACCTCGTCGAGCATGGCGTCGACGCCGGCAGGTTCGACCTTGTCAGCTACGGTGAGGAGCGTCCTGTCTGCACCGAGCACAACGAGGAGTGCTGGCAGCGCAACCGCCGCGATGACTTCGTCATCGTAACGATCGGCAGTGATGCGATCGTGGTTCCACCCGGCGGCGAGGAGTAAAAGCACCTGGTTCGGGCCGGACGCTTCGGCGGCCGGCCCCGAACGGAAAGGCGGGGCGTCTTCGGACGTCCCGTTTTTTTTTTGTCGGCGACCCTGCTTCCTTGCGGCAACGAGAACCAACGTCGCATAATTCTTTTATTCCGCGCGAGCACTCGATAACTGCCTGCGCGCAATCCGCTTCGCGCCGCCCGCGCGGCCCTCTCACGCTCCTCAACGCGTCCTCATAGCCACAGTGCGACCGTCCTCTGCGTCTGCCGGCTCGGGAACAAAGCCCGATACTGAAGAGCGCTTTCGCGCGACGCTGGAGCAGGCGGCTATCGGCGTCGGACACCAGACCCTCGACGACAAATGGGTCTGGATGAATCAGCGTTGGTGCGAGATCGTCGGCTTCTCCAGGGAAGAGCTGCTGGCGAGAAACCTTTCGGGGCTCACACATCCCAACGATCGTGAAGCGAGCGCCGAATTCGATCGGAAGGTTCGGGGCGGCCAGCTCGACAGGTACTCGATCGAGAAGCGCTACATGAGGAAGGATGGTGTCGTCGTCTGGACTCTGCTCACGGTGAATGTCGCCCGTGACGCGAACGGCGATCCCAGTTACTGCATCGCGTTCCTCGACGACATCACCGAACGGAAATACGCCGAGCAGCGGCTCGCGGCGCAGTACTCAGTGGCTCGCATACTTGGAGATTCCCCCGACGCCGCCGACGCGCCACGCCGCGTCATCGAGGCTATCTGCCGCAACATTGGATGGAGCGCCGGCTCACTGTGGCTCGTCGACAAGACCGGGCAGCAGCTCACATGCGTGGAGAGCAGACGCCTTTCACGCAGCACCGATCTTTTCCGCGGCCGCGCGCCTGACATGCCGCTCAAGACGGGACAGGGCCTGCCCGGAAAAGTGTGGGCCACGGGCGCACCAGCGTCGATACAGGACGTGAACACTGACTCCAGCTTTCCTCGCTCCCTTCTGGCAACGACCCTGGGTATGCACGGTGCGTTCGCGTTTCCCGTGAAGAGCGGGCCCGCGGTCCTCGGTGTCATGGAGTTCTTCAGCCCGGACATTCAGCCGGCCGATGAGGAGCTGCTGCGGACCATCAGCGTGATCGGAAGTGAGCTTGGGCTCTATCTTGACCGCAAGCGGTTCGAGGAGCAGGGCAGTCAGAGCGAGGTGAGGCAGGAGGCGATCGTGGACGCCGCGCTCGACTCGATCATCTCCATGAACCACAAAGGCATCATCACTCACTTCAATCGGGCCGCTGAGCGCACGTTCGGCTACAAGAGCGAAGATGCGATCGGCCAATCGCTCAGCGAGCTGATCATTCCGCCTGATTTGCGCGCCGCGCACGAAGCCGGTGTTGCGAGGTTCACTACGACAGCTGAATCGAGAATGCTCAACCATCGCGTCGAGACGTGGGCGCAGCGTTCCGACGGCAGCCGATTTCCTGTCGAGCTCGCCATCACGCGCATCCCGCTCGATGGCCCGCCGGTCTTCACGGGTTTCATTCGCGACATCACGGCGCGCAAGAAGGCAGAGGAAGCGATTCGCGAGAGCGAGGACCGCTTTCGGGGCCTGGCCGAGGCGACTGTCGAAGGAATCCTGATTCACCGCGACGGTGTGGTGATCGATGCGAATCCCAGTCTGGCGAGGATGTTCGGCTACGACCTCTCCGAGATCATCGGCGCAAATGCCGTGGATCTGCTTTGCGCCCCTGAGCTG
>JALYJX010000226.1 GCA_030775065.1 Gemmatimonadota bacterium
AGCGGCACCTGCGTGAGCGCTTCTCCGGCGAACGCGACAATCCCGATGCGATCGGACTGCCGTGCCATGATGAACTGCTTCACCTTTGCCTTCGCCACCTCGAGACGATTGTTCGGGCGGAAATCCTCCGCGAGCATCGAGCTGGAGAGATCGATTGCGATGACGATGTTGATGCCCGACGTCGTTATGTTCTCGACGCGCGCGCCCGTTCGTGGTCGCGCCAGCGCGATGATGAGCGACGCGATAGCAAGGTTGCGCAGCACGAAGATCGCGCGAGCGATGGCGCGCCCGGCCCGAGGCCCCCGTGCGAGCACGCTCGTACGAGAGAACACAATTGCGCCTGGTGCGTGGCGCCTGCGCCAGAGCCACCATAGCGGGAGCAGCAGGAGCAGCAGCAGCGCCACAGGAGTCTGAAGCTCGAGACCAAGGACGTTCATGCCGCCTTTTTCTCCACCTTTTCCTTCTCCAGCTTGAGGAAATGGTCCTCCACTGTTCGCACAATCGTTCGCGCGTGCGCGCCAATCGCCTGCGCATCCGCGGGTGACACCTGCTGGCGCGCGAACTTTACGAGGTCCGCGCTTGTCAGCAGGTGCTCGATTCCGCTCGCGTGAGGACGAATCGATCCGGCGGCTGTCAGAAGCTCGCTCGTCGTCTGCGAGCGCTGAACGCCTTCTACTCTCGCTGCGAGGTAGTCGCGCATCACGTCCGTCATCAGCGCGACGTGTCTCTCCGGCTCGCCAGTCTCTGCAAGGCGCATTGCCTCGATGCGGGCGAACTCGCGCTCCGCCGCCTCGAATGGAGGCAATGGTGCGGCGCGCCGGCGCCGGTACCAGCGCCACAGCCACCAGGCCAGCAGCGCCAGCAATATCGCCGCGAGCAGCGCGAGCCACGGCAACCAGTTGAACGGCGGAATCACGATGGGCGGCCGCGGTTGCTTGGGTTGCCGAAGCGTCGTGTCCGCCGGCAGCACCGAGCGAACGAAAACTGTCTGCGAGTTGAGCGAGACGTACGCAGTTCGTCCGCCTACGGTGACGGCGATGTTTCCCAGCCCGAGCGGCTGTGCTCCGACATCCCACGCAGCGAATCGATAGGCAGCGGAGCGCGTAGTACCGGCTGAATCAGTGGTTGCCGAATCCACGAACGGCGCGCCAACGATCTGCGCCGCCGTGGGTGACGTGGCAACTACACTGTCCACGGCAAGCGGGAATTGAATGCTCGCGCCCGCCGGCGCGCGAACCTTGAGCAGTACGATGAACCGCTGCCCGACGGTCACGGTGTCGGGCGTCACTCGCGCACCGAGCTGCACCGGGAATGGTGAGCTACCCGGCGGCACCACGGGCGGACGCGACTGCGGCGTGATCTGCAGCAGCCAGAAAAGCACGAACGACATCATCGCCGGCGGGCCTGTGTCTCGCGCGACCGGAAGAATCTGAGAAGCGGCTCGATGTAGTTGCCGTCGGTGCGAACCGGCACTTCGTCGATGGCGAGGCGGCGCAGCAGATGTCGTCGCTCATCGCGTTCGGTCATTACGCGCTTCGCGTACTCGTCGCGTACGACAGTCGAGCTCGTGTCGATCTCGATGTGCTCACCGGTCTCGGGGTCAACGAACCGGGCCAGCCCGACGTCCGGCAGGGCCCTCTCACTCGGGTCGTCGACTGTGACTGCCACCACGTCATGACGCTGCGCCAGAATCTTCAGCGAATGCTCGATGTTCTCGGCCACAAAATCCGAGATGAGGAAGATGATCGCCTTCTGCTTCAGCGTCCGCGCGAGGTGATCGATCACAGCGACAATGTCCGTTCCCTTCCCTGCGGGCTCGAACGACAGGAGGTCACGCATGATTCGAAGGACGTGCTTGCGTCCTTTCCTCGGGGGAACGACGTACTCGATGCGATCCGTGAAGAGTATGACGCCGACTCGGTCGTTGTTGCGCACCGCCGACATCGCCAGCACGGCGGCCAGCTCGCTTGCCAGCTCGCTCTTGAATCGGTTCACGGTGCCAAAACGCTCGGAGCCGGAGAGATCGACCGCGAGCATCACTGTCAGCTCGCGCTCCTCGACGTATCGCTTCACGAACGGTCTGCCCATTCGCGCCGTGACGTTCCAGTCGATGATGCGAACCTCGTCTCCCGGCTGATATTCGCGGACCTCGGAGAACTCCATCCCCTGGCCCTTGAACACGCTGCGGTACTCACCGGTAAACACCGAGTTGACGAGCCCGCGCGTGCGCAGCTCGATCAGTTTTACCTGCCGCAGTATTTCCGCAGGAACTCCTTTTCGGATCGCCTCTCCGCCGGCTTGCGCGGGATGTCCTGTGGCGCTGAGCCGCTCGGCCGGAGAACCGGCGGGAGAGGCGGAGCGCGGATCGAAAATCTGGGCGACGCGAGCGGCTTTTGAGCCGCCGCGCCACCGGGCGATCGAGAGGCGGCGCGGGCTCACGGCGTTGCGATGGCGTCCAGCACGCGCGTCACGATCGCGTCGCTGGTCACCTCTTCGGCCTCTGCCTCGTAAGTCGTCAGCACGCGGTGCCGCAACACGTCGGGCGCAATCGCCTTCACGTCGTCGGGTGTCACGAACGCTCGCCCGCGCAGGAAGGCGTGTGCTCTCGATGCCTGTGCAAGCGCCAGTGTCGCGCGTGGGCTCGCTCCGTACTCGATGAGCGGAGCCAGATCCTTGAGTCCCGACTCCGCCGGAAATCGAGTCGTGTGGACAATCTGGACTATATAGTCGACGATGCGCTCATCCATGTAGAGCTCGGAAATGCGCTGGCGCGCTGCCATGATCTCCTGCGGAGTGGCGACGTGGCGAACCGGGATCGCGGCTCCGCTCGCCATGCGGCGAAGAATTTCCTTCTCCTCTTCGCGCGTCGGATAGCCGACGTGCAGCTTCAGCATGAAACGGTCGACCTGCGCCTCAGGGAGCGGATACGTTCCCTCCTGCTCGATGGGGTTCTGCGTCGCGAGAACCAGAAACGGTTCCTCGAGCTTGTACGTCGTTCCGCCGATCGTGACCTGCTTCTCCTGCATCGCCTCGAGAAGTGCGGACTGAACCTTTGCCGGCGCGCGGTTGATCTCGTCCGCAAGAATGATGTTTGCGAAGATCGGTCCTTTCTTGATGCTGAATGTTCCTTTTGACTGATCGTAGATCTGGGTGCCGAGTATGTCGGCGGGGAGCAGATCGGGCGTGAACTGAATTCGCTGGAAGGTTGTGCTGATTGTCTCGGCGAGAGTGCGAACAGCGAGCGTCTTGGCGAGTCCGGGCACACCCTCCAGGAGAACATGCCCGCCCGTGAGAATGCTGATGAGCAGTCGCTCGATCATGTAGTTCTGGCCGACGATTCGTAGCCCCACCTGGTCGACGACGTCGTGCATCAGCGAGGTATCGGCTGCGGGCGGCGCTTGTGTTGCCACGTTGCTCTCCAGGTGGGGGTTGACCCGTATGTTTTCCCCTTCTCTGCTACTCTATGATCGCGGCAATGATGTCGCGTTCCCGCCCGGTGAGTGCACGAGTCGCGCCGGACGGAAGGTCGCCCAGCTTGACGGGACCAAATTGCGTGCGCACGAGTCGCTCGACGCCAAGCCCGAGCGCCTCGCACAGCCGCCTCACCTCGCGCGTCCGGCCCTCGGCAAGCGTTATCTCCAGCTCCCAGAGACCCCTGCTGAGGTTGTGTGCGCGAACATCGAGGGGCTTCACCCAACCGTCTTCGAGTTCTACACCGGTTCGCGCTGCGCGGACCGCAGCCGCCCCGTCTCCGCGCACGGTTACCAGATACGTCCGTTCCACTTCCTTGCTCGGATGTGTCAGCTTGTGCGCCGCCTCCCCGTCTGTCGTGAACAGAAGAACACCTTCCGTCATGTAATCGAGACGGCCTACATAAGTGAGCCCCGGCTTCTGGGGGACGAGGTCGAACACAGTGCGACGCCGGCGAGGGTCTGTCTTCGTAGTGAGAACACCGGCAGGTTTGTTGAGGACGATCCAGAAATCGGCGCCCCGCGTGGCGAGCGGCTTTCCGTCGACCGTTATCGTGTCGGTGTCGAGGTCGACGGTCTGGCCCGTCTTTGCCGTCTCGCCGTTGATCAGAACGCGCCCGGCAGCCACCAGCTCTTCAGCGCGACGGCGTGACGCGATACCCGCTCTCGCGAGCGCTCTCTGAATCCGCATTACGTCAGGCATCAGGCCTGCGCGTCCGCCAGCCGGTGCTGCTCTGTGTTTTCGCCTGCGGGTGAATCGTCTGACGCGGCAAGCTGCAGCGGCTCTGCATGCGGCTCGCGCGGAATTGGTGCGTCGCTCTGCGGGGTCACGGGTGGAGCGTTCGGATCACGCAACGCAATTGCGAGCTCGGCGCCCCGCGGGAGCTCCCCCAGATGCCGCAGCGCGAACTGCTCGAGGAATAGTGACGTCGTACCGTAGAGCAACGGTCTCCCCATGCCCTCGCCGCGCCCGACGACTTCGATCAGCTCGCGCTCGTGGAGCGACTTGAGCATCTGGCCGGCGCCCACACCGCGAATCTCCTCTATCTCCGCGCGTGCAATGGGCTGCCTGTAGGCGATAATCGCGAGCGTCTCGAGAGCAGGCGCGGAGAGCCGCTGCGGACGCGCGGCGAGCTGCGCGCGCTCGATGACTTCGGTGAACTCCGGGCGCGTGAGTATCTGCCATCCGCCCGCAACTTCCATCAGCTCGACACCATGGCCGTCGTCGTCGTAGTGCTGCCTGATCTCTTCCAGTGCCGCTGTCACGTCATCCGGAGAGGTCTCCTCGTCGGTGACCATGGCTCGAAGGTCGTCGATGGGGACAGGATGCGCGCTCGCGAAGAGCGCGGCCTCAAGCAGCTTCGCTAGTGCCGTCACCTGTTATCTCCACTGAGCCGAATGGGCGCGGCTGTGCAATTCGCAGCTCACCCGCTTTTGCAAGCTCGAGCAGCGCGAGCAAGACCGAAAGGACCTGCCACGGCTCCGCGTCGCTGGCGATGACGTCGCGCCACCGCGCATGCGCCCGGAGCGCGAGCACGGCTCGTACTGTCGCCATTGCACCTTCGACGTCGAGAGCGCGAGGAATAACGCTGTGCATTTCCGGAATCTTCGCAGCTCTCAGCACGCGATCGACAGCGCCGAGCAGCTCGCTCACGGAAACCGAGAGCGGCCCCACCGGCGCAGGCGCGAGAAGATTCTGCGGAAGGTACGCGCGAGCGAACCGATTGCGCCGGTCGTTGTTGCGGACCTCGAGAATGTCGACGACCTCACGCATCTGCTGGTACTCGAGCAGGCGGCGTACGAGCTCGGCGCGGGGATCCTCCCACGGCTCGTCGCCTTCGCGCCGCGGCAGGAGCATCTGGGCTTTTATTCGCACGAGGCGCGCAGCCATCTCCAGATAGTCCGCAGCTTCGTCGAGCCCGAGCGTCGAGATCCTCGCGAGGAACTGCTCCGCGATTCTCGCCACCGGAATGTCGTAGATGTCAATCTGCTCGTCGCGAATGAGCGAGAGGAGGAGGTCGAGCGGACCGGAAAAGTGAGTCAGCTCGACGACGAAGACCTCGTCCTCGTGGCTCAGCGGCTGCATCACGTAGTCCATTGGCTCGGAATTATATAAGGAGAAACCATGCTCAACAAAACCGAGTTGACGGCGTAGACAGGAAAGAACCAGATGTTGAGAATCGGTCTGCCGATCGCAAGCAGAATAAAAAGGATGATCATCCCGTACCGGCCGAGCTCCTGATACTTGAGCGACCACGCCGGCGGCAGGAGGTATTTCATGACGTGCGACCCGTCGAGCGGAGGAATCGGGATCAGGTTGAACGCGGCGAGCGCGAGATTGAGCAGGATGCCGTACACGAGCATCAGCTGCAGCACCGACGCCCCGACGCTCAGCCCTGGAATTCTGCTGCCCACCAGGCCGACGATGAGAATGAGTGGGACACAGAGAATCGCGATGACGATGTTCGTCACGCATCCGGCGAGCGAGACGATGATGTCGCCTCTCTTGAAGTTGCGGTAGTTTCGCGGATTTACCGGAACCGGCTTCGCGCCGCCGAAGGCAATTCCCGCCGTGATGAACGTGAGAAGCGGGAGGATTATCGTGAGAAACGGGTCGATGTGCTTGGCCGGGTTCCACGTGAGCCGGCCCAGCTGGTAGGCTGTGGCGTCACCATTCCTGAGTGCCGCGTATCCGTGGGCATATTCGTGGGCGACCATCGAAAAGAGCAGGACGGGCGCGATCAGAATGAATGTCTGGAACTTGTCCAATGTCGCTCGCGTGAAGGTCCGGTACGTGAAAGCCCGGTATTATTGCGCGTGGAAGTTACGCAATTTATCCGCGCGCAGCATGTGAAATCTGGAGGATCCATGTCGAATCGATCGCACGGCATCCCGGAGCTTGCGGGCATCTCGACCTACGCCGACGCAGCCCGCATCGGCTTCTCGGTCGAAGAGAACGTTCGGCGGCTGCTGCGCCTTCATTGGGCGGAGCGCAAGGTGATGCGGGCTCTCGTCGCGCATATCACTTCGACACCCGAGTGGGAGGTAAAGTGCGCGATGTGCCTGCATCAGTGGTAC
>JALYJX010000227.1 GCA_030775065.1 Gemmatimonadota bacterium
TCTCGTGCGGTTACAGTGAGGCGCTTGTCGTTCGCCCACCACCAGAGCGCGACGTGAGTATCGAGAAGGAGTCGATCACTCACGCTTGCCTTCGAAGGCGTCGCTTATCTCGATCGGCAACGGAGCGTCGAAATCCTCTGAGATCCAGACGCGGCCCTCCCATGCGCCGGGTACTCGCTGTCGCGCTTCTCGGGCAACCGGGATGAGGCGCGCCTTCGGCTCATCGCCTTTTGCGATGATGAATTCCTCTCCCCTGGCGGCGCGCTCGACTAAGTCGGACAAATGCGTCTTGGCGTCGTAAAGCTTTACTATCTTGGTCATATTGACCAAGATAATCGTCCGCTCGGATTGGTCAACTTGACCAGACAATTGGCGGGCTTGGGTTTTCGGTGAGCGGTGTCCGGTCGGTGACTGCCCGCGCGGGCCGACACGTAGTGCGATGTCGAGCCCCGAACGTTCCCCGTTCGCGGCGGCACCGACCGGACACCGCTCACCGAAAACCCGTGCCTCTCACCGCAGGCTCCAGAAGTCGCTCGCAAGGCCAATCGACGCGAATATCGATTCGGTTTCTTCGAGGGTGTAGCGCCGCCAGTCCGGCTTTAATCTGTCCTTGAACCAGGCGTGAGCGAGACGCCATCCCTGCTCCGGTGTCATCGTTCCGCCGCGGGGCAGGTCGCGAGCGGTGCACCATTTATCAACGTGCTCTTCATCACGGAAGAGAAGCATCGTGCTTCACGTGTAGCCGATGTTGTCCCACCAGTTGCGCGCCGGGACGGCGAAGTGAATTACCCCTT
Organism: Gemmatimonadota bacterium; assembly: GCA_030775065.1. GTDB lineage: Bacteria > Gemmatimonadota > Gemmatimonadetes > Gemmatimonadales > Gemmatimonadaceae > UBA4720. The sequence goes on from JALYJX010000227.1 coordinate 795, forward strand.
CGCTTCGCGTTAGCTCGCCGTCGCGAACTTCGAGTGTCAGCGGGTCGCCGCAGTCGCCGCATACGGTGTTGATTGTCGCGTCCGCATGGAGTGCAGCGGCGATTCCGAGCGCGTCCCAGATGCAGATTGCCGAGTACGTAACGTGGTGCGATTTGACGCGAAAGCTCGAGGGCACGGCGCAGAACGGAGCCGCCGCCCAGATCTTTCCGTCGTTCGGCGCGAGGATGACGACCTTTCCCGTCGCGAGTCGGAGTAACGCGTCGTGAATTTCTTGTTCCGACTCTCCAAGTGCTGCCGCAATCGCTTGTGATTGCGGAACGCGTCCGGTCGCGGCGGCCTCTTTCATTATATAGAGGCGGACGTCGCCGTCGAGTTTCTGCCAATCCGCGTGCGTCGTCACTCAGAGGCTCGCGAAGTGGTTGGCCATCCGCGTGCGCATCGCCGCATCAGGCAGACGCCCCGCCATCGCACCCATGTTCTCGGCCATGTGGCTCACCTGTGATGTCGCGGGAATGGCGCACGTCACGGCCGGATGTGAGACGACGAACTTCAAAAAGAATTGCGACCAGGTAGTGCACTCGAATTCGGCCGCCCACGCCGGAAGAGCTTTGCCCCGCACTCGCTCGAACAGATCTCCCCCGTCGAGCGGACGATTGAGGATGACGGCCATGCGACGTTCCCGCGCTAGCGGAAGCAGGCGATTCTCCACTGAGCGATCGGCAAGATTATAGGTGATCTGCACGAAGTCGAGCGGCTCTCGCAGCATGATCCGCTCGAGCTCATCGTGCCGCCGGCCGTGCGAGGTAGTCACGCCGATGTAGCGCACGCGCCCGGCAGCTTTCCATTCCTTGAGTGTCTGGAGATGTCCTTCCCAGTCTACCAGATTGTGCACCTGGAGCAGATCGAACTTCGGCACGCGCCAGAGTTTCTGTGACGCTTCCATCTGCAGCACGCCAAAACGTCTGCCGGGAGTCCAGACTTTGGTTGCTGAAAACAGCGGCGGCCGCGGATTGATCTGCGGCAGCAGCTCGCCGACTACGAGCTCGGACCTTCCGTACATCGGCGAAGAGTCGATGAGTCGGCCACCGCGGGCGAAGAAAGTCTGGAGCACACTGCGCAGTGTTGTCCGCGCGGATTCGGATCGGCCCACATCGAATGTCTGCCACGTTCCCATGCCGATGATGGGAATGCGTTCGCCGCTCGAGGGAACCTGTTTTGTCAGTGCGTCGAGCGTTTCATCTTTGCCGAGCAGGGGAAAGGCGGCCATTGCGCCCGCTAGCTCAACGAAGCGGCGGCGCTGCATCTGATTCCCTCATCGCTCAGTGGCATGTATCATGAATCCCCATAGTCTCAACCAGCGGGAGTGATTATGCAAACGAGATCGGCCTTCATCTTGTTGTCAGCTTTTCTGTGCGCAGTCCCACCTGCCCACGCTCAGGGACAGCAGCAGCAACAGCAGGTCCAGCTCCCCGAGGGGAACGGCAGAGAGATCGTCCAGGTCCTGTGCTCGCAGTGCCACTCGCTCAACATGGTGGCAAACTCCGGAGGCTACACCGATGAGGGCTGGAAGCACGTGATCAGCTCGATGATAAGGCTGCGCAGTGAGCAGGCCCCGATTGTGACGGCCTATCTGGCGAAGAACTTCCCGGTAAGGCCGATGCCCCAGGCAGTCGTGATTCCCGGACCCGCAAACGTCACGATCAAGGAGTGGCTCGTCCCCACGCTCGGCTCTCGGCCTCACGATCCGGCTTTCGCGCCCGACGGATCCATCTGGTGGACGGGACAATACGCCAACGTTCTGGGGCGTCTCGATCCGAAGACCGGAGCGCTGAGAGAGTACTTACTCAAGACGCCGGAGTCAGGCCCGCACGGTCTCATCTCAGACAAGACGGGCAACATCTGGTACACCGGAGTCTCCAAGCGCCACATCGGCAAGCTCGACCCGATCAGCGGCGAAGTGACGGAGTATGCCATGCCCGATACCGCAGCGCGTGGACCTCACACTCCCATCTTCGATCAGAAAGGCACTCTGTGGTTCACGCTGCAGTCGGGTATGGTCGGAAGGATTGTGCCCGGGACGGGCGAGGTGAAGGTCGTGAAAACACCCACCGCGAACACCTATCCCTATGGTATTGTGGTGAACTCCAAAGGCGTTCCATGGTATGTCGATTTCCGCGGCAATCGGGTCGGCAGCATTGACCCCGTGACGATGCAGATTCGGGAATACCCTCTGCCCGATACGGCCGCGCGTCCGCGACGGATCGCCATTACGCCCGATGACGCTGTCTGGTATACCGATCACGCGCGCGGATACCTCGGACGGTTCGACCCGACGACAGGTGCTGTCCGCGAATGGCGCTCACCCGGTGGACCGCAGTCGCGCCCGTACGGAATTGCAGCGACCGGTCCGATTATCTGGTACAGTGAATCAGGAGTACGGCCAAATACTCTCGTGCGGTTTGATCCGGCGACCCAGAAATTTCAGACGTGGACTATTCCATCCGGAGGAGGCATCGTGCGTCACATGATGGCGACGCCGAACGGCAATCTCGTGCTGGCACTCAGCGGGGTGAATCGTATTGCGCTGGTCGAAATCGATGGCAAGCGACTGGTCGCATCAGCAGTCGCATCACCCGTCGCGCCGGCAGGCCGACCGGCAGCTGGAGGCCGACCTCGCGAAGCGCGGCTTCGGTGATATCGAAGCCAGCATGACGGATGGATACGAGCCGCTGACACGGAAAGGGGCGAGGTAGCTCAGCGGATCGCTACAACCTGATGATCTCTCACCTTCTCCGTATCACTTCGGCGACAGGGCTCATTCTCCTGTGCACGTTCATGCCGTTCCTCCCGGGGCGGTACGACAGCTTCGCCCTGCCCCTGTCGATGCTGGCTCAGGGCATCGGGAAACTCGGCCTGTTGCTCGTGCCGGTGGGCGCTCTCTGGATGGCGTTCGAGTACCGGAGCCGAACTGGCTCGAAGCGATACGCGTTCGCGGTCGCCGCGCTCATCGTATCGTCCCTGATCTGGATCTTCGTCTCGTTTTTCCTGACGATCGAGAGCGTGGCGCTTGGACTCGTCGTTCTTGGCGTGGGAGTCTATGTCGTGATCAGGCTGCTTCCGCGTCTTCGCTCGCTCAAGGGCGCGACTTCGGGGACGCGCAGCGCAATTCCGGTCTATCTCATCGCCGTGCCGATTGCTGTCTTTCTGATCCAGCTCGTGCTCGCTGATCCCGCCACTGAGTTCAGCCGGAGTCGTGCGATCCGAAACAGCGCGCCAATGATTGCGGACATCGAGGCGTACCGAATCGCGAATGGACGGTATCCACCGTCATTGATGTCATTGCATCCCGATTACAAGCCGGCGGTCATCGGTATCAAGGAGTATCGCTACGAACCGAGCGGAGAGAGCTATAACCTCATGTTCGAGCAGCACTCATTCCGGATTGGTATCAGGGAGATCGTGATGTACAACCCGAGTGACAAGCAGGGCATTGCGAGCCACGCGCTGGATGTATTTCAGCTGACGCCGGCGCAGCTGGAGGTGGATCGAGGCCGAGGGTACAACGAGGTGCACGACGCGCGGCAGCCGCATTGGAAGTATTTCTGGTTCGATTGACTAGGCCGCGGCGGCGGGTATCGGTCCAGCTGGAACAAGCTCTCGTCGAACGAGATCAACCCGCAGGTTCATTCCCTCGAGCCCATGAGCACCGAGCAGGGTCAAATCACCCGGCATCGCGAAAACTGCGACAGCGGGTGAAGACCTGCCTGCCGCAAAGAACAGCGCAAAGCCAACTTCGCGTTCCAGAATCCTTCCATCGGCAGTTTCAAAACGGTCAGTTCGAACGGGCTTCACTCCGAGCTCGCTCAAGAGTGCGGCTGGTGCCCAGTTGTATTCGCTTCCGGAGTCGACCATAACGTCCGCAAGAGTGCGGCGCCGCTGCGAGCCCGCTCGCTTCCCGAGGACAGACCGAAGTATGTCGAGTGTTAGAAGGCGGCTGTTCGTTCGAATAGTGTTTGTGCTGGTTGTCTATTTCCTCGTCGAGGGTGTTGCCTTCGGCGGCCTTCTGTTCCTTCGCAAGACTCGCGGGCTCAGCTACTTCCCGGCCGGGTCAACCCTTGCTCCGCAGGCGAGACAGAACCTTGACAGATTCCTCGCTCCAGCGTCGAAGCCAGGCATGACAATGGATCCCGATCTCGGCTGGCTCCGCACTCCCGGCTTTCCGGGGATCAACACCGCCGGAATGCGCGATGATCGCGAGTACAATCCGGAGCCGGATTCGGGTGTGCTGCGCATCGCCGCGTTCGGTGATTCCTTCACGTATGGGTCGGACGTCCCGCTGGGAGAGAATTGGGCGAAACGTATTCCAGCGATGAACCCTGCAATCGAGGTTCTCAATTACGGCGTCGGGGCCTCTGGCGTCGACCAGGCGTACCTGCGCTACCTCAAGGCGGGAGCAGACTTCCATCCTCACGTCGTATTGATCGGTTTCATGACCGAGAACATCGGGCGCCACGTGAACGTCTATCGCGGCTTCTACTCCCGGGCCTACGGGGACTGGTTCTTCACCAAGCCGCGCTTCCGCGTGGAAAAAGGGGAGCTCGTGCTCATCCCCAATCCCCTCAGATCGGCCGACGATTATCGCAGGCTGCGTGATGATGACCACACGGTGCTCATTGAGCTCGGACGGAACGACTTCCACTATGCAGGACATTACCGTGCTGGACCGTTTGACTTCTCTCCGACAGTAAGGTTGGTGAAGATGGTACGAGCGCGAATCGACAAAAAACGTCAGAGTCCCATCTACACGCCGGACGGGCGATACGACCAGCGTTCGGAAGCATACGCGATCACGATCGGGATCCTCGACGCTTTCTATAGAAAGGTTCTCGAAGCCGGGGCGTTGCCAATCATCGTTGTTTTTCCCGACCTGGACGATCAGCAGCGGAGCCGCGAGGGAAAGCCGCGCCGCTACGCAGCCGTGCTGAATGATTTCAACCGAAAGGGCTACCGGTACATCGATGCTCTGCAGGCTCTGGAGCCTGTTGAGCAGCGGTACACGATCAGCGACCTGTCAGTGATGTGGGGGCATTACTCCAAGCTCGGCAATGACATCGTGGCGCAGCACATTCTGCGGACTCTTGGGCGTTGGAATCTCGACCAGGTCTCCGAGGTAAAGACTGCGACAGCTACGGAGCGCCGGCGCCTCGGCATTCCCTAACCTATTGCGTAGGAAGTCGTAACTTTGCTCCAACAATCCGATTCTTATGACGGAGGCAAAATGGAGTCGCAGCACGAGAATCTCCCGTTTAACCGCACAAGCGAGATCAACCGGCGCGAGTTCATGCACAGCGCTCTGGCAAGCGCCGCTGCATTTGCTGTCACTCCACCATTTTCATTCCTCTCGGGATCCTCGAAGGACGACGTGATCGCACAGATCCCTTTGCAACACGCACAGACCGTGAAGATGCTGCGCGACTGGATCGCGCTCCCGTCCATAGCCGCTGAGAATCTGGGATTTCCTCAGGGCGCCGAGTATATGGCGAGACTCGCGCGCGATGCTGGATTTCAACGCGTCGAGATCGTGGGGACCGCCGGCAAGCCGGGCGTGTTTGCCACGCTCGACGCCGGAGCCAAGTCGTGGCTCGGCATCTACTTCATGTACGACGTCAAGCAGTACGATCCCACCGAGTGGAGCTCGCCGCCGCTCGAAGGGCGTATTGTCGAC
>JALYJX010000228.1 GCA_030775065.1 Gemmatimonadota bacterium
CGCTTTATCCGCTGTCGATAGGTGGATTGCGGGGAGAGGGAAACTTCAGATGGACCGTTGGCAACACGCCGAGCGGGCGACGATGGCGATCGATTCGCACGCCCCTCGGCGCCACGGGTTCGGATCTTTCGCGCGTCGAGAACATCGAGTTCTGGGCGCAGATAAATGTCTCGCCCGTCAAGCGTGCAAAGAACCCGATCCTGATGATCGACTTCGGCGACGTTTCGGAAAATTCCGTTACGTTCGCGCCTGATACAGCGATCATTCGCCGCACCGAGGGCACGTCCGCCGGGCGCGACACCACGTACACAGGCAAGAAGCTTCAGGGCTTCGACGCCCTCGACACCGAGCGCGACCCCTTGTCCCGCGCGTTCAACGTCGGCGTGAACGACAATGGTCTGCTGGGTGATCTCGCGAGCACGATAGAAATCGTCGCAGACACTCTTCCCGGAACTCCGCCGTCCACGCGCACGGTCCACGCATTCGCAACCTGCCGTGGCGGCTACTTCTTCGTTCGCGTGCTCGGGGACTCGCGCGTGGATTGTACGGTAGCGAACAATCGTCTCGACGAAGAGGACATCGACGGCGACGGTGTTCTCAATCTCACGGGAGCGGAACGCGAGCAGGAGGAGCTGCGGCGCTACACCGTGAACCTCGGCGACGCGTCGAAGTACAACCGGGTTGGCCGCTGCTCGGTCGCTCCACGCGTTGTCGTTGGTCCGCCCCCCGACAGCGTCTGCTGGGTGTTGTTCCGAATTCCGTTCCGAACCCCGGACGATTCGATTGGGTCGCCTCTGCTCAGGCGAATGAGAACCGTTCGGCTGACGATGATCTCCGGCGACGCACTCGGAGACGCGGAGTTCAGCCAGATCGCGCTCGCTCGGCTTCGCCTGACCGGGTCACCATGGATCAAGCGGCGCGAGACCAGCCTTCAAGGCGTGGGAGCCGAACAGCCCGGGTCGGGGTTCGTGAACGCGGGCGTGATCGGCACGCAGGACCGCGGCCTTACATCTGGGATCAGTTACGAATCGCCGCCCGGCGTCGTGGACGAGCCTGATACGAAGCGCTCGAATTTCGAGACCGACCGAATACAGGTCAACGAGCGGTCTCTCCGTTTAACCGCCGGCAATCTCGCTGTGTTCGACCGCGCCGAGGCGTATTTCCGCTTTCCTGAAGGCGAGAAGAATTTCATGGCGTACAAGGAGCTGCGCCTCTGGGCCCGCGGAATACGCAACGGGTGGGGCACGAACGGCGACCTCCAGTTCTTCGTCAAGATTGGCCGCGACCCCAACAATTTCTATCTCTACCGAACCACGCTCAACGGCGGCCCGGGAAGGGAAGCGTGGCTCCCGGAAATCCGGGTTGATTTTCAGAGACTCTTCAAGCTCCGCGCGGAGATTCAGAACGCGTACCTGCAGGGTAGAGCGCGCAACACGTGCACCGGCCTGGATTCCATTCTCATCGCGAACACGCCGGTTCCATCGACAGGTCTGCGCTACGTCGCGTGCTCCGGCGGGTACATCGCCTACACGTCGGACCCTGGTGTGAACCCGCCGAATCTTGCATCGGTTCAGGAGCTCGCGGTGGGAATGATTCGCGCCGGGCTCGGAAGCTCGGGTTCTCCTATCGCCCCCGGTGATACGCTCGAGCTCTGGGTGGACGACATCCGTCTGGGCGGCGTTGTGGACGCTGCGGGGTTCGCGGGACAGATCGGCCTTTCCATTCTCGCCAGCGATTTTGCGGACATCCGCCTCAACCTCAGCAGGCGCGACCCGAATTTCAGGCAGCTCGCCGAGCAGCCGACGTTTCTCACTGACAACAGTGTGAACGTCTCGTCTGCGTTCCATCTCGAGAAGCTTCTGCCGAAGTCGTTCGGACTGACGATTCCGTTCTCGGTCAACTACACGTCGGCCGACATCGACCCATTATTCGTGTCGCAATCCGATCTGGAGGGCGACATCATCGAGAACCTGCGCACTCCGCGCACGAGCGCCACTTCAGTCAGCTTCGCGGTGGCCCGGGCGACACCGCTGAAGGATCATCGCCTTGCCGCGCTCCTGAACAACCTGTCTCTCACGAGCACTTACACGTCGGCCGCAGCGCGAACCGAATACGAGGACGGGCGGGCGCATAACCTCACAATCGGGCTCGATTACAATCTCTCTCGCGCGCTGCTCTCCGGACTCTCGCGGTTTGCACCGGCGGAGCTTCATCTGACGAGCGTCTACACGAAGGGGAGCGACAGGCGAACAGCGTTCCTCAAGCCCGCTGGCGCGATCGACGACATCGGGCGTGAGATTGCGGGCGAGACGAGCAAGTGGCGCAACGGCACGTCGTTTCAGCTCAAGCCCACGAAGACGCTGAGCGGGCGACTCGACTTCAGCTCCGTTCGCGACCTTCGCGGATACGGAAGCGACTCACCACTCGGCGTGATCGCTACGGCCGATCGCGACAGATTCCTCGGCGCCGACACCGGGCTCGAGCGGGAGCGGGACCTTCAGGCGGCAGTAAGCTTTACGCCCACGGTCTCCTCCTGGATCAAGCCGAGGCTCGACATCGGCAGCACCTACAACATGCTGCGCGATCCGAATACGCTGGGATACGAGCGCGAGAGCGACACCACGCAGGCGTTGCGTCTGCCGCTACGGCTCGGCAGCTCACAGACCACGACCGCTGGGGTGACGATAGATCTGCCGCGTGCAGCGCGTGAGAACCTCGACAGCACCGGCATCCTCCACCGCCTGCTCACGGCCATCCAGCCAATCGACGTCAACTACAATAGAAGTATCATCTCCGTGTTCGACGGCACGCCGGTCTCTCCGCCGCTCTCGTACCAGTTCGCGCTGGTCGGAGGAGGCTTCCGTGAGCTCGGCGGGCGGCCGGCCACGAGTGCGGGGCTGGTTCGGCAGATCTCGGCGACGCACTCGATTCTTCTGCCGTTCGGCGCGAGCATCTCGAATCGCTATCAGCTGATCAACGCGCGGAACTGGACGCGCAGGTTCGATGACCGCCGCGCGATCACTGACGGGACGCAGCTGGTATTCCCCGATGTTGCGCTTCGCTGGAGCATGAAGCCTGACCGGCTGCGGAGACTGATCGCGAGCGTCGGAGGGAGCGCTCGCGCGGTACAGACCAGTCAGCTGAATTCGACCCAGCCGGAGTTCGAGGTTGCGGCGGCTGTCGCGGGAGCAGCGACGCCGTTCAGTCCGATTGGCGTCGACCGTGGCGAGACAGTCGTGACGAGCTATCCCGCGAATCTGTCAGTCGTGTTTGCGGGTGCGAGACCGTTGTCGTCCACGGTCGGCTACACGCTGTCGCGACGAAGGGAGACGCGGCCCGGCCTGAGCGCAAAGAGCGCCGACGCGGACGTCACCGTCGAGATTGCAAAGCCGTGGGCGCTCCCTCCCTCATGGAAGCCGCGCAGCGACCTGCGCACTCGCGTCAGCTATCAGGACACGCACGGTGACAACTTCGTGTTGAATCCGCTGTCGATAACCGAGGAGAGCCGGCTGAGCGACAACGGGAGGCGGGCGATCAGCTTCAGCGCCGACACCGACGTCGCTGAAAACTTTGCCTCCAGCTTTGTGGTCTCACGGGTGGAGAGCTTCGACAGAAACCTCAATCGCCGCTTCACGCAGACGGTCCTGAGCGCCGTGCTGCATTTGAAGTTCTACGCCGGAGACGTGCAGTGAGAAAAGCCGCGCTTGCTTTCCTTTTTCTTGCGGCGTGCGAGCGCGGCGGACCCCGGCCGGGAAAGTTCGACGGCGAGTCGGCGCTCCGCTACGCAAAGGCGCAGGTGGACTTCGGTCCGCGTGTTCCCGGAACGCCGGGTGCCCAGCGCGCCGGCGACTGGATTGTTGCGCGCATGCGTGAGCGAGCCGACTCCGTGATCGTCCAGAGCTGGACGCACACGCTGGCGGATGGGCGTCAGGTTCCGTTGCGCAACATTCTTGCGCGCTTCCGCCCCGATTTGCCCGACCGCGTGCTTTACGTGACGCACTGGGACACACGACCGGTGAGCGACGAGGCCGAGGACAGGGCTCAGCGGACATTGCCGGTGCCGGGAGCGAACGACGGAGCATCCGGTGTAGGATTACTTGTCGCGCTTGCTGACGCCCTGAAGAAAACGCCGCCCGCGGTGGGTGTCGATCTGCTGTTCGTGGACGGGGAGGATTACGGAAACTTCGGGACGATGCAGGACGTGCTCATGGGATCGACGTACTTCGCATCGCATCTGCCGAGCCCGAACTACCGGCCGATATTCGGTGTTCTGTGGGACATGATTGGGGACAGGGACCTTCGCATCAAGCGGGAGCAGAACTCGGTTGCTCAGGCGCCGGAGGTTGTACGGCGCGTCTGGCAGGTTGCCGCTGATCTTGGGCACGACGACGTATTTGTTCCGGAGCAGACGGAGTATCCCATTACCGACGATCACATTCCACTGCTGCAGGCCGGGCTACGGGTGATTGACGTTATCGATTACGAGTACCCGTACCATCATCGGCCTACAGATACTCTCGACAAGATCTCGGCTCTTTCGTTGTCGATTGTCGGGGAAGTTGCTGAAGCACTCGTTCGATAACTGAACTGACCCGCTACGCGTTACCCGTACCTGTTGGCCGTGACCCGATAGCCGCTACCCGTACCTGTTGGCCGTTGCGAGCTCGCTGTTGTCTGCATGCCGTTATCTGAAACACGGAGGAGTTAAGCTGGTGAGCCGTCGCTGGTAACCGGAATCGCGGCACGGGCAACTGCGAGCGCGTGGCGGCCCGCGGGTAGCGGCCCACAGGTACGGGCAGCGGGCAACGGATAAGGGATCTGCGCGCCTGCGGAGGAACGACATAGATTGAGGGAGATAGAGGAGCGCGTCTCGAAATCGAGGGCGTCCGCATGATTCTGCACAATGCGGATGTTTCTGACATCAGGAGCGGAGAGTAACAACATGATGAACCGATTCTCGAAAGCGACGTTGACGTGTGCATTCCTCGCGCCGTGGTTGATTGGCGTCGAGGCGGCCGCTCAGACACCGGGAAAGGATGCGCAGCCGCTGCCCCCCGTCACGATATCAGACCCCATCGCGGTGTTCCTGCACGAGTTCGAGAACCGCCGACGGCGAGGCATCGGGTACTACATCACCGCGGCGGAGCTCCGTGCATCCCACGGTCGCTCGCTTCCCGATATCCTGATGTCCAGGTTTCCCGGACTGCGCATGAGCTCGTCTGGTGTCCCGATGAGCACTCGCGGGCCCAACAACTTCCGCGGCAGCTGCCCCGTGGCCGTCTGGTACAATGGTATGCGTGACGCTGCAGCCGCCGATCTTCGCGGATCGGACATGATCCCTCTCGGCCTGCTCGGCGGGATCGAGTACTACACTCCAGGGTATACGCCGGCTAAGTATCGTGATGGTAAATCGGCATGTGGAGTGATGCTCGTTTGGTCAGGATTCTAGCGGGAACCTTACAGGGGATGGGGCGATTCGCAGCATGCGGCTCGCTGTTGTTTTTTTGCCTTTCCGCGCTCGAAGCGAGAGCGCAGGCCGCGGGCACGATCCTGCGCGTCACTGTTGGAGATGCGGCGACAGGCATCCTTCTGCCCAATGTCCACGTCCTCGTTCGGGGCACCCCACTGGGTGGACGGACAGACATGCTCGGCGAGGTATCGATCGCCGGCGTGCCGGAAGGCGTCCACACAGTCGAGGCACGACTGCTCGGATACGGCGCGCTCAGTACTCCAGCCCGATTCACTGGCACTGACACGCTTCGGGTGACTCTGCTTCTACTACCCACTCCTCAGACTCTGTCGACCGTGACGGTGAGGGATTCCGTTTCGCGCTTCCTGGCGGAATTCGACAATCGCCGCCGCAAAGGCGGGGGCCACTACATCACCCAAGCCGACCTTCGCGCGTCTGCGGGTCGAACGCTGAGAGACGTCGTCATGACGAAGCTGCCCGGAGTTCGCATAGACCCATCGGGCGTCGTCCTCAGCACACGCGGAGCGAATAATACGACGGCCAAAGGCGGCTGCCCGGTGGCCGTGTGGTACAATGGCGTCCGTGGAGCAGTGCCGATCGACTTTCGAAGCGGCCCGGGCGCTGACTTGGTCGCCGCGAATTTGCTCGGCGGTGTCGAGTACTACAGCCCGGGCAATGTTCCCGTGCAATACCGCGACGGGGCGGCGTCATGTGGCGTTATGCTCCTTTGGTCGGGCTCATAACGCTCAGCACCAGCGTGCGCGTTTTTTTACCATGAGCGCGAATTGGATGTCGCACCGAATCGTCCGATGCGTATGGTTCTGCCGGGATTGTTTACGATGACTCATGCCGACCCCGGGCGAGCGAAAAGCGCTGCTATTCCTCGGCGCCGTCGTCGTGCTTGGTGCCGGTGCACGCGGCGCTGCAGTCCTCCATGGTGACGCACCACCTGACGCTGCCGCACGTCGCGCGCTCGACGCCCAGATAGAAGCTGTCGACTCAGCTCGACAGCGGGTCGCGAGCAAGAAAAAAAGCAGAAAAAAGA
>JALYJX010000229.1 GCA_030775065.1 Gemmatimonadota bacterium
CCTTAGCGGTCCGCACGACATATCGAAGGACTTCGATGAAGAGGCGACCGGCCTTCACCTGAAGGAGTACACGAACACGGAACTCAGGGCCTTGTTCATGAGAGCCGGCTTTTCGGATTGTCGCTGCTACGCAACCGTCAACGGGGGATATGCGGAACTACCCAGCTTCGTGCTGAGCTCGCTCGAAAAGCTGTTGATCCTATGTCCAGCCTCTGTTCGGCGGCCGATGGTCAGGCGGGGTCGGTTCTCGCGGTGGCTGGGCGTGCGACTCGCCGCCCGCGCGTAAGTCCTCGGGCCGCCGCGAGATGATTCGACGGGGGCTCACACGCGACGTCCTGCGCGGTGTGCAGGCGGCGTTCAGGCTGGGGCATCTCCCCGGACACCGGGACTACACAAGGTTCATCATCCTGGGTCGCCCCCGCACCGGATCCAACTTCCTCGCGAGCGCGCTCCGATCGCACGGCGGGATCATATGCTTCGGCGAGTTGTTCAACTACCTCCGGCCGGACACCATCATATGGGACTATCCCGGTTTCGAAGTCACACCTGAAATGCTCGCGCTCCGTGAGCGCGATCCCATCGAGTTCATAGACTCCCGGGTGTTCGCGCGCGTCCCGCGGCACGTGAAAGCGGTGGGCTTCAAGCTGTTTTATGATCAGGCCCAGGAGGAACGGTGGCGCGGCGTCTGGGATCGCCTGAAGGCTCAGACAGATTGCAAGGTCATCCATCTGCGCCGGCGGAACATCGTGCGCGCGCATCTGTCCGAAAAGATTGCCGTTAAGACGGAGCGATGGTCGATACTTCGAGACGATGATGCGCACCGCGACGTCGCCGTGGAGCTCACGTTCAGCGAATGCCTGCAAACGCTCGAGGACGAACGTGAGGACTCAGAACGCTATCAGCTCTTCTTTGCGGACCACGGTGTCCTCGAGGTGTTCTACGAGGATCTGGTCTCCAACACAGACGCGGAAACGGATCGCATCCAGCGTTTCCTCGGCGTACCCCGACGGCAATTGCGCGCGAAGACCCGCAAGCAGGCCCGCCAACCGCTCACGACGATGATCAGCAACTACGACGAGCTGAAGCGGCTGTGCGAGGGGACGGCGCTTGCCGAGTTTCTCGACGAGTGAACCGTATAGGCTGCTTCTGCCACATCCCCAAAACCGCCGGGCTGACGGTGGAGCTGCTCCTGAAGCGCCACTTCGGAATGCGTCACCCGGGTGGACTCGCAGTCACACCACGGCGGGGCCTTGGCTACGATGCCGCTGATATGCGAGCGGCGCTGAGCCTTCGCCCAAACGTCGCCAGTCTCTCCGGTCACGGACTCCGTCCGTTCGTCGATTACGCCGAAATGGATGACCGGCTCGTGTGGTACACGATTCTTCGGGATCCGATTCGGCGTTGCATCTCCAACTACCAGCACCAAGTGGAAGGGTCGCGTCGCTCACCAGATCGAGACAGCTCCTTCGGCAGTGACATCGATCCCATTGACACTCCGATCCTAGAATTGTCGTTCCATGCAACGGTCGCCATGAGTCAAAAGCTGTGCACGCACCTCGTCGATGCAAGGGAGTCTGGCGCGTCGCGAGGCAACCAGACAACTTCGATCAGCATGGTGGCCCGCGTAATGATCTAACGTAGGAGAAGAATGGTCAGACTCCGCGCGGTGCTCGCCGCGACAGCCCTTGTCGTGTCTTCCCTGCTGGCCACGGTGCTCCTGCTGGAGGTCTCACTCCGCAACTTTCCCGCTCTCTGGCCACGCGGCATCTACGGCGGCGCCTACCAGTTCAGCTCCGATCTGTCGTTGTCGGTCCGTTCTACTCCGTCGATCTACAACCGCGAAGGATGGAATCGTCGGGTCCCGAACGGCGACGGATTCCTGGACGTGAGCCACGCACGGGAAAAGCCATCCGGCGTCACACGGGTAGGGTTCTTCGGGGACTCGTTTGTCGAGGCAGTTCGGTCAGCCTCGAGGAAACCTTCGTTCGCAGACTACCGACCGAGATCTCCGCCAAGACCATCGAAGCTTTTGGTTTTGGCATATCCGGCTGGGGCACCCTCCATTCCCTTATGGCCTACCGCGTCATGGGGCCGCGTTACGACCTGGATGAAGTCGTCTACCTGTTCGTGATGAATGATCCTGGAGATCACTACTACAAGCTGCGACCGCGGGGCAAGCCTTCGGCGGAGATTTCCAATGACGGAATGGGGTTTACCGTCAGGAATCCGGAGAAGCAGCTGGAACCTCCAAGCCGGCGGATTCAACGATTCGTCTATGGAAAACTGATGGTCGCCCGACTCATCCGGACACGCTTGGCAGTTGTCCGTGCGAAACGCCAGATCCCGAACAAGAGTGCGGTCCCGTCAATGTGGCCGCCTGCTCTGCGGGAGGAAGCCGAGCTATTGACTCGCCGCATTCTGGAGCGGTTTCGAGACGAGGTTGTGCGGGATGGCCGGCGTTTCTCGATTCTCTACGTTCCTCGCGGGCACGGTGATGTAAAAGGAATCCTGGCGCCGGAGGATAGCTGGCTGCCATGGCTGTCGCAGACCTGTGCGGACCTCGGGATCCGTTTATTGGACCCGCGCGGCCTGCTCCGCGCGCATCATGCCGCCGGGACTGCGATATACGACGACCACTGGACGCCCGCTGGCCACGAGCTCATCGCATCATTTCTCGCAAGCGCCCTTGCCGACACGTTAGGAGCAGAGCTGACCGGGAAGACGATCTCGCGAGCACCGCTACCGGCCACGCAGTGAAAAGAAAAATCGCGCATATCGTCAATCCGGTCGTCGTCGCTCCCGAAAGCGATCTGTTCCTTGCGCAGCCGATCGTCTTCGAGACGATGCGCGCCGCGAGGGAGGCCGCATCGAGCGCGGTCGAAGTCGAATTGTTCTCGGCGCAGTATCAGGAGGATCGAGTGCTCGTGCCGGAATTCTTTCTGCCGACCCCTGACCTCAATCGATCAATCCTTGACGTTGGCAGCTTTCGCAAGCCGTACAAGTTTCCTTTGATCCGGGACATCCTGGACCGGCTCTACGAAGCGACGGATGCCGAATATCTGATTTATACGAACGTGGACATCGGGCTCATGCCCTTCTTCTACAGCTTCGTGAACGATCGGATCGAGCAAGGTTATGACGCCTTTGTCATCAATCGGCGAACGCTGCCCGATCGCGACTGGCGCACCGAGGACATTCCTCAGATGTATGCGCTGATCGGAGAGGCTCATCGGGGCCACGACTGTTTTGTTTTCAGGAGAGACTCCTATCCCCCGTTCAAGCTTGGAAACGCTTGCATCGGGGTTCCTCGAGTGGGGATGGTCCTGCTCTGCAATCTCATTTGCCAGGCGAAACGGTTCGAAAAGTTCAAGGACCATCACCTTACGTTTCATGTCGGAGCGAGGCGGCAGTGGAGTAATGCCGATGAATTCAAGGATTACAGGGTACACAACCAAAACGAATATCATCGGGTCCTGAAGGATTACGAATCCGAAGGAAGAGTCGACGCCCACCTTCTGTTTGGGAGCCTTCTTCAGGAAGTCGAAGAGTCAGGAAGGCGAAATCGAGAAGAGCCACGCTCCCGATGGCGCGGGCTTTGGAAATTGAGCAAGGATTTCATCACGCGTCAGCGAGCTCGATGATCGGTCACGTGTTATTCGATCTGCAGCAACCAGGGACTCTCATCTCTGAGCTTCGCTCATGAGCTCTCCATAGAGGCCATGGTATCGGCGCATGCAGGACTCGATCGACCAGTCCATCGCTTCATTCCTTGCACGCTTCCCCATTGCCCGTCGCTCCGACTCGTCGCTCATGATTCTTTCCACGAAATCGGCAATCCGCTCCGGCGAATCATCGTCGAGCACCAGCCCAGAGCGCTGATTCCCCAGGAACTCGGGAATATCGCCGACGGGCCGGGCAAGCACCGGCACTCCCGCGCTCGCGGCTTCCAACATCGAGATGGGAAGCCCTTCGAAGTCGTTGGATGCAATTACGAGCAGATCGAGTGCTGCGTTATAGCGCCAGCCATCGACGACTTCACCGGGCATTAATGTCACGTCCTCTACGCCGAGAGCCCGAACTCGCTCCCTCAGGGCATCGCGCAGAGGTCCCTGGCCGACAAGTAGAAGCCTGACGTTATGCGCGCCTCGGGCGCGCAGCGTGAACAAAGTCTCGACGAGCAGATGGAGCCGCTTCATCGTCCCGAAGCGAGCGACAGCACCGAAGAGGAACTCGCCGTCGCCGACGCCGAGGGAAGCCCGAACGGCGCGACGGGCGTCGTCGATTTCTTTCGTACTTCGTACCGGGATGCCGTTCCGCACGACTCCGACGTGCTCGGTGAGCGAAGGGTAAGCGCGGCCGATCTCGCGGGCGCCTGCGCGACTCACGGCCACGAAACGCGTCGGCCGTCGGCGCCTGGCCAGCTCGTACGGGACGAACGCGCGCTCCCAGCGCCGGATCTGCAGGACGCTGTGGTGCAAGGTAAGCAGGAGAGGAAGACGGGCTCTTCGGGCGGCGGCGAGCACCCATGGGAGCGCGGGCTCATCATGGAAGTGGACGACATCGGCGCCGCTCGACCGCAAGATCTTCGGCAGCATTGCCACGATGCGGATACGTCCCGCGAGCATCCGGTACATGTTGACGGACCGGTACCGCCGTAACAATGGACGTGGCAAGGTCATCGGCAGGAAGCAGACCGGCCCCCTCGCGCGAAACTCGTCGAGGAGCATTCCTTCCGTGCCACGGAGAAAGATGCAGCCGGCGTGACGCCAGGCCGCCGCATGCTCGGCAGCGTCAACCAGGTCGAGCACCAGACGCTGGGGCCCTCCCAGTCCGGCGGAACCCAGAACGTGGACGACCCTCATCAATCCGATGTAATCAAGGCGCCGCCTGGAACACGGCGCGGAACATTGCCATGCGGTGGTCCCAGGTGTGCCGATCGGCAGCCAGTTGCGCCGCCCTTTTGCCTATCGCCACCAACTCTGGGGAATTTTTATAGTAGCGCATTTTCTCCACGAGCTCGTCGAAGGATCGATAGGTGAGAACCGTTTCTCCGTCCACGAAACCGAGCTCGGACATTTCCGGGACCTCGTCGCAGAAGCCGCAGCATCCCGAGGCGGCTACCTCGAAGTTTCGCAACATCAACTCAGGACCGGGCTCGAGCCGCACTCCCCACCGCGGGCGCAATCGATGCAGCGCTCTCGACCACGCGGAGGTTACGATACCTTGCAGGTTGCAGGTTACAATGCCGGCGTACCGATTCAGCTCGCGGTTCAGTGCGTCGAAAGGCACCTTGAGGGTTTCGACCGGGACTCGATGATGCCGGAGGTAATCGAGCATCGCCGCGCGAGAATGGTAGTGGGTCCCGTAAAAGCCATACCCTGACCGGCCCAGTCCCAGGTCCGAGAACTTCCCGCCGGGAAACGCCTTTGGTATGAACGCGGAGTCGATTCCGAGACCGCCGAAGTGATCCGCCGTCCTCCGGCCCGTGCAAACCAGGGTCTGGAATTTCATGCGGCGAAAAACGTCCGGCCAAAGGCCGTACAGCTCACCGCTCGTCATGCGCGCGAAATCCTGATGCGCATCCCACGTGACCCAGACGCGGCGACCGGAGAAGTCACGCCAATCGAAGCCGTGCTGAATTGACAGCAATCGGAATCGGACGAACCACGCGATGACGTCGAAGTCATTGTAGTCACGGAAATCGGCTACCGATGTCGGCCAGCCGTCCTCGACATGATGCTCGCGGATTTCAAAATGGCGGTGCAGGGCTTCGCGGAACGGCCGACTCTGCGCACTGATGGACGAAGCGCTGTGGCAAACGAGGAGGACACGCAGGCGATCCTCATGCATCGGAAGTTCCCGCAAAGGTTGAGCGGTGATGACGTGATGCCCCTATATTCGCACATGGCGCGCAGCCCCCGCACCGCGTGCTCTCGATACGTTGGCCGGTCCTTTTTTGCCATCCTGCTCTCGCTCGCCGGCGTGGGGTGCACTGAGGAAACGCCGAACCCCTCCGACCCGGACATTGCGGAGATGGGCACCGCCTTGCGTGCCCCAAAGGCGAAGGTCGACGCTCGCGCCCTCGCGAGGTTCGATGCGGAGTATCGGCGGGAGAAGGCCGCGTCACGCCGGGTCTTCGAAGAGTACCTGCCGATTTTGGGAAGCGCCGCGCTTCTCGACTACCTCGAGGGGAGATTTCCCGAGTGTCACCGCCAGGCCCACGATCTCGGCCGCGCTCTCTACGCTCTTCGCAAGGATGTCGGCACCGCGCTTCGCGAGTGCGACACGCGCTGCACGTCGGCGTGCATGCATGGAGTCGTGGGAGAAGCCTTCGGGACGACGGACCTCGGATCGATCGCTGGGACCATCGACGAGTTCTGCGCGAGCGGCGCGATGGCCGAGATCCACAAGCCGGGCAACTGTGCGCACGGCATTGGGCACGCGCTGATGTTCACGACCGGAGACGCCGTCGCCATTG
>JALYJX010000230.1 GCA_030775065.1 Gemmatimonadota bacterium
GCTCTCGTCAATCCCGGATCGTGGCGCTGGCGCCGGCTCGTCCCCAACAGGGGACGTTTGTTTTGCGAGGATGGCCGTCACGGGAGCACAAGATGATGCTGGTCGCCTCCGGTGTCGAGACAGGATGTAGATGGTAGATTCGACAACTCCAAATGAGCCGATCGTCCGGAGGCATCGAGCGGTCGCCGCGATTGTCCGTCGCGGCGCGATTGTTCATCACAGTCTGGATCGTGTACTCGATCCACTTCGCCTCCAATGTCGTGCGCGAGACTTACCTGGCAATCGCGCTTGGAGAGAAGCTCTCGGTTCGTGTCGACGAATACCTCGGCCTGCACCCGGATCTCTTCGAGATCCCGGGCAAAGGCTCATACATCAACAGCAATCCAGGCGCTTCGATGCTCGGCGCGATTCCGTACGCGATAGCCCGTCCCGTGATCGCAGGGATCTTCCGCGCGAAGCCCGAGCTCGCTCGTCCGAAGCCGGCGGCAACCTACGCCGATCCGCGCCCGAACAGGACGACCTTCATGAACGAGTCGCGGCGCAGGGGACTCGACGTAAAGCTGGCGCTCGCCGCAGCGAGCATGCACGCCGGCCTGATGGCGCCGCTCGGCGCGCTTGGCGCGCTGGTGATGTTTCTATTCCTTCGCGCGCGACTGCGCGATGAGCGCAAGGCATTGTGGCTCTCTCTGCTCTACGCGTTCGGAACGCCGATCTTCTTTCGCAGCGCATTCCTCAACCAGAACGCGATTGTCACGCATGCGGTTCTGATCGCGTACGTGCTGCTTGTTGGCCTACGCCCCTTCGCGAGCAGCTCTGTGGACGTTCGAGGCTCCGAGGACACGCCCAGAGGTCGTCAGGACACCCGGATTGTGGGCGCAGGAGCGCTGCTCGGCCTCTGCGTGCTGTGTGATTACAGCGGCGTCGCACTGGCTGTCGCGTTCGGCGTGTGGTGCATCTGGGAAGGATGGCGGCGGGGCGGGAAAGCGCTCGCATTCAGGTGGCCTCTCCTGTTGATGGCCGGTGCTCTCGGGCCGTTGCTGCTGTTGTTTATCTATCAATGGGTCGCGTTCGGCAACCTGTGGCTTCCCGCGCAGACATATATGCCGCCGACGGAATTCAGCGTGCGCGGCTGGCACGGCTTCACGATCCCGAGCCTCAGCCTTCTGTTTGCGAATCTTTTCGATCCAGGTTACGGCCTGTTCGTGTTTTGCCCGATGCTGCTGGCAGCGCTTGCCGCACCATTCATGCGGAACCGCGAGCGTGACGGCGGGCCCTCCGGGAGCGAGCTGGTGTTGATCTTCGGTACCGGGGCGGCGCTCTATCTTTTTGCGAGCTCCGTGCAGTTTGCCGCAATGCAATTCAACACGGGCGTCCGGTACATGGTTCCGGCTGTTCCGCTCCTTTTCATCGCGTTGGTTCCAGTGCTTCTTCGGCTGCCGCGATGGGCGGCCGCGGGGCTCGTCGTGCCAACCGTGATCATCTCGTGGAGCGTTGCGATGACGCGGGAACCAGTTCCGACAGCCCTGTCGAGAATCTTTACGAGCGGCCTGGAGCTCCCATGGCTGACGGTGCTTAGCAAGATGTCAGGAGCTTACGCGCCATTCCTTGCAGCCCATCCGTCCCCCATACCCGTGTTCGTTCTCATTGGACTGCTTCTCTGGCTGCTATGGCGAAAGGCACAGCTTCCCGAGAGGACCGGTTAGGGTACGCGCGGGGCCTTACGACTCGCTTTATACTTAGCCGATGGCCCCCGGCACCGACACACAATCCGGCACCCGCGCTGGAATCGTAACTGTAGCCGGCGCACCAAACGCCGGAAAATCGACGCTGCTCAACCGCATCATCGGCCAGAAGCTGGCGATCACCAGCCGGAAGCCGCAGTCCACTCGCGATCGCATCGTGGGAATCCACACGACCGCGAGCGCGCAAATGATTGTCTTCGACACGCCTGGGCTCCTCGAGCCGGCATACGCACTTCAGCAATCGATGCGATCTACCGCGCTCGTTGCGCTCGCCGACGCCGACGTCATTGCCTACATATCCGATGCTACGGCCGGGTCGCCTCGGCCTCTCGCGGAGGTGGCGGGACTGGATCACCCTCCGCGTGCCCCCGTCGTTGTCGTGCTGAACAAGATCGATCTCCTTGGAGGTGCAGAGCATCAGCGGCTGAAGGCTGAGTACCGTGATGCCGCATTTATCTCGGCGGTGACAGGTGAGGGCGTGCCGGAGCTCCTGTCACGCCTCGATTCGCACCTTCCGGAGAGTCCGTTTCTTTATCCTGACGACGAGATCAGCACGCAATCCGTTCGATTCTTTGTCGCCGAGCTCGTTCGCGAAACAGTGCTCGAGCAGCTGCACGATGAAATTCCATACAGCGTCGCGTGCGGCGTCGAGGAGTTCCGCGAGGGCCGCTCGCCTGTGTACATTCGAGCAGTGATCTACGTGGAGCGCGAAAGTCAGAAGCGAATCGTCATCGGAGCCAGCGGCGCGCGCATCCGCGAAGTAGGGAAGGCAGCACGCAAGAAGGTCGAAGCGTTCATTGGCGAAAGCGTCTACCTCGATCTGTGGGTAAAGGTTCTACCGAACTGGCGCCGGAGCGCTTCCGCGCTCGAGCGCCTCGGCTATCACATCGCAAAGGACAAAGGCGCATGAGTCTCGATCCGCAGCTTCTGGAAATCCTCGTTTGCCCGAGGTGCAAGGGCGATCTCGAGTACCGCGAGGCGGAAGCAAGCCTCATTTGCCACGCGTGCTCGCTGCGCTATCCCATCCGGGACGACATCCCGATAATGCTCATCGACGAGGCAACGCCGCTGTAACGCTCGCTCGCGAGCGATATCGGCGCAGTGTGATGAACTCCTCTCTCCATCATTGGCGCCGACGGTTGGCCGGCTTCGACAGGAAAGTCGTGAGATCGCTCGTTGCGCTCACGTTTCCGGCCGCCGCCGCGGAAGCGCAGAGCGGCAGCACCACGGATGGCGCTCTCTTTCTGCTGCTCCCGGTAGGCGCCCGCGCGGTCGGCATGGGGCAGGCGATGGTCGCCGAACAGCCCGGAAGTGAAGCAGTATGGTGGAACCCGTCTGCAATCGCCCGGCAGAAAAAGAAGGAGATCGGGATTCACCACTCGCAGACACTTGCAGCGACGGGCGACGCGATAACCGTCCTGTATCCAACGGCTGACGTCGGCGCTCTCGCGTTGTCGGTGAACGTGCTCAACTTCGGGGACCAGCAGATAACCGATCCGGGAGGAGTGCCGATCGGCGTCGTTCTGCCGCGCAACATTCTCTTTGCGGCCACGTACGGTGCCGCTCTCGGCAAGCGGATAAACGCCGGCGTAACCTACAAGCGACTTCAATACCGGGTCGACTGCTCCGGACAGTGCACGAATGTCTCGACGTTCACCGCGACCTCGAGCGCCGTCGACTTCGGAATGCAGTACGACGTTCCATCGGATTCGCAGCTGATGGTAGGTGCGGCGGTGAGGAATGTCGGCACGCGGCTGCAGGTGAACGACAGCGAGCAGGCGGACCCGCTTCCGACGCGCATCGAGGTTGGCGCGGAATACAAGGTTCCCTTCATCACCGCTCTGGTTGCTGATACCGAGCTGCGCATCGCCGCCGCGGTGGTATCGGACAAGGACATCGACCATCCTGCCGCACGGATCGGCGCCGACCTCGCTTACGAGAAAAACATTCACCTTCGGGGCGGCTATGTCGCCAATGACGCGAACGGCGCCCGGACCGCGCTGGGATTTGGCGTCGTTGCCGGACGATTGATGTTCGACATTGCCCGCACGTTCGGCGGTCTGTCGTCCGACGCGGGACAGACTCCGACCTACCTCTCGCTTCGCTACCTGTTCTGAATGCGAAGAAAGGCTCGGACAGGATTCGTCTGTCTCCCTGTTGTGGCATGTGCCGCTCTGTTGCCGCTGAACGCCGCGTTCAAGCGGGCGGAGCAGACCGCCGGATTGATAATCGCAAATCACATTCTGAGTGCGGTGGACGCCTACGTCTCGGTTCGAATGCGTTTCAGCAGCGACGGCCGGAACGGGACACGGCTGGGCTTCACAACGTTGGTACCGGGGGCTCATTGATCTTCCCTGCCAATCATCGATGAAGGGCCGCATGGACCTGGCAGTGGGAATTGCAGCCGGATCGAGCATTCAGGTGGCGCTGCTGGTGGCGCCGCTCCTGGTCCTTCTCGGTCTCGCCATCGGGCAGCCGATGGATCTCGCGTTCACGATGCTGGAGGTGGCGAGCGTTGCACTGGCGGTGGGTGTCGCGTCATCGGTGATGCACGACAACGAGTCTAACTGGCTGGAAGGGACGTTCCTGCTGATCGCCTATGCAGCGATTGCAGTAGCCTTCTTTTTCTATTGAGCCGGCGTCCGGGTCACCAGGTGAAAACGACCTCGAGCGTGTCGGGAGCGCGCGCCGTGCTCTACCGCCCGGACGGCGCTGAGCTGCCGCCGGACGTCGAGGGCTGGCTCTCGCAGCAGAGCGTGGCCCTCTCGAGCATCGGGCTCGCCGACGAGCTGATGGCGATGGCTTTGCGCAGCAGGCCCCGGTTTGTGCTGTTCGATGGCAGACTCGCGCCAGCCAGGGCGCTCGAGGCGTGCACACGCCTGAAAAAGGATTCCTACACGGGTGTCGTCCCCGCCGTGTTTCTGTGCGCGGATGACGCAAAGGCGCTCGCCAATGCGTTCGGCGCGGGCGCGGACGAAGTCATCACGGTTGATCTTCCGGGCCACGCCGTGCGCCTCCGAATGGACGCGTTTCTCGCACGCTCCGACCGGGATCTCGGCGTGCATCCTTCAACACGCCTCCCTGGCGCGGGCGCGATCGAAGCAGAGATCAAGCGGCTCCTTGCAGTAGAGGACCTCTTCGCTGTGTGCTACGCCGACCTCGATCATTTCAAGGAATTCAATGACCGGTACAGCTACAATCAGGGCGACCGGGTGATCCGGATTCTCGCGATGATTCTCCACGACGTTGTCAAGGGTACGGCCGGAGAGGCGGGATTTGTCGGGCATATAGGCGGGGATGACTTTATCTTCATCATTCCGCCGACCGAGGTCCCCGACGTGTGCGGTGAGATCATATCGACGTTCGACGAGCTCATACCATATCAGTATTCCGAGACTGACCGGCGTGTCGGATATTTCTTCGGCAAGGACAGGCGGGGCGTGCTCGATCGCGTTCCATTGATGACCTTGTCGATCGGAGTGGTCACGAATGCGCAGCGATCGATCAAGGAAGCACGTCAGATCAGCCAGCTGGCGACGGAGATGAAAACTTACGCGAAGTCGCTGCCTGGCTCGGTGTACACGGTCGATCGCCGAACAGACGAGCGTCCGCCGGTTCATGACACGCGTCATCCGAGTATTCACGACGCCGCTGGAGACGAGGAATGAATGTAAGCTGCCCGCAGTGCTCGACCGTCTATCGCGTTGACCCGGCGAAGGTGCCACAGGGCGGAGTCCGCGCGCGCTGCTCGGCGTGCAGCGGAGTGATCCCCGTGGGGATGACCGCAGAGGGCCACCCAGCTGCACCTCCGGTCCATCAAGTCCCCTCTACGCCCGCGTACCCGACACCGCCGTCCGCGTACCCGACACCGCCTTCGGCGTACGCGCGTCCCAGCTCGATGCATCAACCGGCGCCGAGTACACCGACCGCGCCAATGCGCCAGCGCCCCTCCACGCCACCGCGCCCGGCGGCCCTTCCACCGCTTCGGCCAACCCCGCGCGCGCCATGGCCGTCCGTGCCTACGCCATCCTCTCCGACTCCCGTGCAGCCGCAGCCGGTTCGACCGTTCACGCCCACGCCCGCGGCGATTCCGCCTCTGCCGTCATCACCGGCCGCTGTCGCCCCCGTATCCGTTCCGCCGTTCACACCTCCGCCTCCGCCGCCGGTGACGCCGCGAGCGCCGTCACAGCCTGCCGCGGCGGCATCCTCGATGGGTGGAAGCACGACCGCCGCGCCCGCCCCCGGCGAGCGACGCCCGATCAATCCCTTCCTGGCGCGTGATCCAAGCCTTCGGGCCAAGCGGCTGGCGCGCGCCCTCGTTTCGGACATGGTCGCCTACTATCCGGCGAAGCACTCCGAGGGGCTGCAGCGTGGTACTCTCAAGGAGCTCTTCCGCGACGAGATAAAGAAGAGTTACGAGGAGTACGTCACGCAGGTCGGATCCGATTTCGCGCGGACCACAACGCATTTCCAGGAAGCGCTCAACGAGGTGCTCGGCGCCGGAAAGCGAATTTTCTAGCACGCGACGACAATGGCAGACACAATCGGAGAGCGAAGCCGAGCGCTGACGAGCAGCGCCGAGCGTCTCGCTGAAGTGCGGAGGTATCTTTGACATCGAGGGCAAGCGCGAGTCGCTGAGCTCTCTCGATCTGCGCATGGCAGATCCTTCTTTCTGGTCGAACCAGGAAGAAGCGCAAAAGACCCTGCACGAAGTGAAAG
>JALYJX010000231.1 GCA_030775065.1 Gemmatimonadota bacterium
GTCGTGGAGAGGGTGATTGGCGCCAACGCACCGATTGAGGTGCGCCACAGAATTCTGCGTCCGACTTCAGCGGGCGATGACAAGACGCTGCGCGGCAGGGTACTGAGCAAGGCTCCCCAGGTGTGGGCAAAAAACGCCGGCACTCAGGCGCTCCTGGTGCAGGCCGGCTACGACAGCCCGCAGGCGCCGCTGGCTTATTCGATGCTGCGGCTGGTGAGCCTCGTGGCGTTTCCGCTGGTGACTTTTTTCGCCTTTCCAAACGCGGCCTTCATGCAGAGGGTCCTGTACGCCGTTCTCGGGGCGTTCGTGGGGCTGTTGCTCCCCGTCTGGTACCTGCACCGGTCGGTTCGCCTCCATCAACAGAAAATCAGGCGCTCTCTGCCGGACGCACTCGATCTGCTGGTCGTCTGCGTCGAGGCGGGAATCAGTCTCGATGCCGCCATCCTGCGCGTCGCCAAGGACATGGGCCTTGTCCACCCTGAGCTGGCACGCGAACTGATGATCGTCAATCGAAAGAGCAACGCCGGCGTGACTCGTGAGGAGGCGTTACGGGGAATGTGGAATCGAACAGGGGTCGAGGAGATCCGCACGCTCGTGTCGAGCCTCATCCAGAGCGAGAAATGGGGGACGAGCAACAGCCGCGTCCTGCGAATCGCCTCGGAAACGCTGCGGCGGAAACGTCGCCAGTCCGCTGAGAGACGCGCCGCCACGGCGCCGACAAAAATGGTCATCCCGCTGGCTCTCTTGATTTTCCCGGCGCTGTTCGTGGTGATCATGGGACCGGCGGCACTCAACATCATAGAAGGATTTGGGGGCTTCGGTCAATAATCTCGATGCGGAAAACGAGGGACTTATGACGAAACACGGCGCGCTGAGCCGCGCACTGAAGTCGGCACGACGTTCGGAGACTGCATCCGCGGCAGTAGAGCTGGCGATCATCCTGCCGGTGCTGGCCCTTGTCGCGATTATCGCTTCAGACTTCGCGCGGGTCTACTTCACCGGCATCACCATTGCCAACGCGGCGCGCGCCGGAGCACAGTACGGAGCGCAAAACACCTCGACGAGCGGCGACACCGTCGGGATGAACCTGGCCGCTACGCAGGATGCTGTGAACGCCGGCGCGATCATCGTGTCCTCACGAAGCTTCTGCCGGTGTGACGGGGGGGAGGTGGGCAACTGCACTGTCGGTAATTGCGGTGCCTACGGTGAGTATCGACTTTACGTTGAGGTCATTGCCACGAAGGGGGTCAATATGGTGTTCCGCTACCCCGGGCTGGCTCTGACCTATACGCTCAGCAGGACCGCCACATTCCGGGTGCAGTAGCGCATGCACGCGGCTCCGGCAGCTCGGAGATTCTGGAGGGACGACCGCGGCGGGACGATGGTGGAGTTCGCGCTGGTCGCATTTTTGTTTCTCTTGATCCTCCTGGGAATCGGCGAGTTCAGCCTCGCAAACTGGGCAAAGGCCAGCGTCGCCGACGCCGCGCGCGAAGGCACGCGCTACGCAATCGTGCGTGGCGGGCAAAGTGGCCAGGCCGTTGGCGCCGCGCAGATTCAGACTTACGTGCGATCGCGATCATCGCTTCGCCCGATTACTGTGACCACGGTCTGGACGCCCAACAATCTGGCCGGCTCGACGGTCGCAGTGACGGCGGCGTACGCCTACAGGCGGGTGGGCCTGATCATCCCGAACAGGACGCTCACCAGCACTTCGAAGATGGTAATCGTTTACTGAGCGCATCGCCCATGTGCGTTTATTACAGGAAGGGCGCGTCGTTGACGCGCCTTTTCTTTTCCAGAGCATATATTGGTTTTTGGCACGCATCCTAATAGACACTCGCAATCCCCTACCGATATCCGATGCTCTTCAGGCGATTCTTTCACGACAAGCTCGCGCAGACGAGCTATCTCCTGGGTTGCCAGGACGCCAAGGTCGCGCTCATAGTCGACCCCAATCGGGATATCGATCGGTACCTAGATGCGGCGGCCGGCGAAGGACTCCGCATCACGCACGTCACCGAAACCCACATCCACGCGGATTTCGTTTCCGGCGCGCGCGACCTTGCTCGCGAAACCGGCGCGCAGCTCTATCTGTCGGGCGCCGGCGGACCCGATTGGACTTACGCATTCGCGACTGAGGCGAGCGCGACGCTCCTCGAGGACGGCTTGCACTTCATGATAGGCGACATCCGCATAGACGCTCTGCACACACCTGGACATACGCCGGAGCACATGACGTTCCTCGTCACCGACACTGCCGCCGGGACCGTTCCAATCGGGGCGCTCACCGGTGATTTCATTTTCGTAAGCGACGTCGGCCGCCCCGACTTGCTGGAGACCGCTGCCGGAGTCGCCGGCACCAAGGAAGCATCGGCGCGTGACCTCTTCAAGTCGCTTCAGAAGTTCAAGACGCTTCCCGACTATCTCCAGCTATGGCCGGGGCACGGAGCAGGCTCCGCTTGCGGCAAAGCCCTCGGCGCGATGCCACAGAGCACGCTCGGGTACGAGCGCATATTCAACTGGGGACTCGCAGAGCCCGACGAGGATGCGTTCGTACGGAGAGTGCTCAGCGGTCAACCGGAGCCGCCTGCCTACTTCGCCGTGATGAAGCGGGTGAATCGCGACGGGCCTCCGCCACGGACACTTGCCTTGCCCCCCAGAATATCGGCGCGCGATGTTGCCGCCAGGCTCCAGGAGGGCGCACCGGTCGTAGACACGCGACCAGTGGCTGAATTTGCCGCGCGACATGCAGCATCCGCCGTCAATATTCCGCACACCAAATCATTCCTGAACTGGGCGGGCGCGCTGCTTCCATATGACCGGGATGTCTTTCTGATCGTTCCAGATGGCGACCAGCAGTCTATTATCGACGAGCTCTCGCTTATCGGGCTCGATCGAATCGGAGGCGTGTACGGACTTCGCTCGCTCGCCGACCTCGAATCGGCCGGCGTCGAGATGCGCGGAACGCCCCAGCTTTCCATCGACGCATTGCATCAACGTGCCGGAAACGGTCAGGTGATAGTTGATGTTCGCGCACCCGACGAGTGGGAGCACGGGCACATTCCCGGGGCTGTGCACATCCCGCTCGGCTCCCTCCAATCGCACCTCGACGAGGTGCCGAAGAACGCAGACATCGCTGTCCATTGCCAGGGCGGAAGTCGTTCGGCGATCGCGGCCAGCATTCTCCAGAAGAATGGATTCGCAGTGTCGAACATCACCGGCGGGTTCGCCGAGTGGGAGCGATCCGGAGGACAGGTAGAGCGGAGCGGATCGCCGGGGGGCTAACGCGATGACGATGCCGATGACGCCGATGGTCACGCGGGGGCGGCGAATGAACGAGGCACCCCCCAGCTGGCGCGAGCGGCTCGCAGCACTGCGCTACGTTCCACCGCTCGTAAAGCTCATCTGGAATACGCACCGCGGGTACACCGCGACGATGCTCGTGCTGCGCTTCGCGCGCGCGTTCGTGCCGGTCTCGACGTTCTGGGTCGGCAAGCTCATCCTCGACACTGTGCTCGCGGCCCGCGAAGGACAGGCAACCTACGCCACGCTCTGGAAATACGTCGCGTTCGAGGTCGCCCTCGTTCTTACCGGCGAGATCCTCGCGCGCGCTTCGTCGCTCATCGAGAGCCTGCTCAGCGATCTCTTCTCCAACGACATGAGCATCAAGCTCATGCAGCATGCCGCAACTCTCGACCTCTCGCAGTTCGAGGATCCCAACTTCTACGACCATCTCGAGCGGGCGAGAAGACAGACCGTCGGGCGCATTGCTCTGCTCACGCAGACCGTCTCGATGAGCCAGGATGCGCTGACGCTTCTCACGCTCGGCGGGGCACTTGTCGCCTATAGCCCGTGGATGCTGGTGCTCCTCGTACTCGCGGTTCTTCCGAGCTTCGTGGGCGAGACGCACTTCGCGGCGCTGGGCTACTCCCTTCTCTTCCGCTGGACACCCGAGCGGCGGCAGCTCGACTACCTGCGGTTTGTTGGAGCGAGCGACAAGACAGCGAAGGAAGTCCAGATGTTCGGGCTCGCGCCATGGCTCACCGAGCGCTATCGCGCGCTGGCCCAGCGGTTCTACGAGGAAAACAAGCGACTGTCGATTCGCCGGGGAATAGTCAGCGCTCTCCTGTCGATACTGGGTACGATCGGGTACTACGCAGCGTACGTGATCATCCTTATCCGCGCCGTGCGCGGGGAGATCACTCCGGGCACCCTCGTGTTTCTCTCCGCGTCATTTGCGCGCGGTCGCGACACGATCCAGGGAATCCTTCTGTCGGCGAGCAATGTCTACGAGCAGGCGCTTTATCTCAGAGACCTGTTCGTCTTCCTCGACATGCGTCCGACGATCGCGTCTAATCCGGATGCGCTCCCTGTTCCAAACCCGATGCGGCACGGCTTCGTTTTTGAGAATGTCAGCTTTCGCTATCCAGGCAGCGACCGCTGGGCAATACGCGACTTGAACCTGGCGCTACGACCGGGCGAGCGCGTCGCCCTGGTCGGGGAGAACGGCGCGGGAAAGACCACGATCACAAAGTTGATGGCGCGTTTGTACGAGCCGACAGAGGGACGAATCCTTCTCGACGGTGTCGACCTCCGCGAATACGATCTCGCGTCATTGAGGCACGCGATCGGCGTGATCTTTCAGGATTTCGTCCGCTATGACATGCGCTTCGACGAGAACATAGGCGTGGGCGAGATCGAATCGGTGCGCGATGCGCTGGACCGGAATAACGGCGTGCCCGAAACGATCCAGACAGCTGCAGCGAACTCACTCGCTGCCTCTCTGCTCCCGCGTTTCGCGAAGGGGTACCAGCAGATGCTCGGCCGCCGCTTCGAGGAGGGCGTAGACCTCTCAGGCGGCGAGTGGCAGAAGATTGCCCTCGCGCGTGCCTACATGCGCGACGCGCAGGTGCTCATTCTCGACGAACCCACTGCCGCACTCGACGCGCGCGCGGAGTACGAAGTATTTCTCCGATTCTCCGAGCTTGTCGCCGGGCGCATGGCGATTCTCATCTCGCACCGGTTCTCGACTGTACGCATGGCCGACAGGATCATCGTGTTGCAGCACGGCACCGTCATTGAGCAGGGGACGCACGAGGAGCTGCTCGCTACGCCCGGCCTTTACGAAGAATTATTCCGCATGCAGGCGGCTGGGTATCGTTAGCTCGAATGATCTGTGCGCTGGCCACAGAAGCACAGTGGTTCTGTGGCGAGCGCAGGGATGGTGATGAAACGAGATCCACACTCACGCAGGCCGAACGATCATTTGAGATACTTCTTGAACCACCCGAGCGTCTCATTCCACCAAAGCCGCTGGTTCTGCGGCTTGGCGATCCAGTGGCCCTCGTCGGGAAAGATTATCAGGCGGCTCGGAATCCCCTGCTTCTGGAGCGCCGTGAACAGCGATACGCTCTCGTAATACGGAACACGGTAGTCGAGCTCGCCGGCCACCACGAGCATGGGCGTCTTGAAGCTCCCCGCGAAAAGGTGCGGTGAGAAAACGCGGTATTGAGTCTCCATTGCCGTCTTGTCCCAGTACGGGCCACCGTATTCCCAGTCGGGAAACCAGATTTCCTCGGTGGCTCCGTACATGTTCTCGAGATTGTAGACGCCGGCATGGCTGAAGAGCGCCTTGAATCGCGTCGAATGGCCCGCGATCCAGTTCGCCATGTAACCGCCGTAGCTTCCGCCGGCGGCCCCCATGCGCGTCGAGTCGAGCCATTGATTGCGCGCCAGCGCAGCGTCGAGGCCGTTCATCAGGTCGGTGTAGACCTTCCCGCCCCAGTCCTTCGTGATCTCATCCACGAACTTCTGGCCGTACCCGGTTGATCCCCTTGGATTGATTGCCACTACTCCAAAGCCCGGCGAAGCGAAGAGCGAAAAATTCCAGCGGCCATGCCATTGGTCGAGCCAGGCACCCTGCGGGCCACCGTGAATCAGAAACAGAACGGGAAACTTCTTTCCCGCTTCCCAGTTCGGCGGACGAATCAACATTCCCTGTACGCTGTCGCCGTTCGCGCCCTTGAACCAGAAATCCTCCGCCGGATTGAGCTTGAGCTGTGCGACGAGCGCGTCGTTCTCGTGCGTGAGCTGCCGAATGCCCGTCGCTCCCGTTGCTCCAACTGTCGCGACGTAGACTTCTCCGGGCCGCTCGACGGCATCGCGCATGAACGCGATTGTCTTCCCGTCACGCGAAATACTCGGCATTCCGTTGTTCATCGTTCCGACGACCATCGTCGGCGCCGTGCTCCATCCACTCGCCGTGCGCGCAAGGCGGAACACCTTTGACCGGCTCGCATCCACCGACTGGATGTAGATCGCGTCGCCCGATGGACTGAACGCGTAGCTGTCGGCGTTTCGATCCCAGTTTGCGGCAAGCCGCTGCGATGCTCGCGTCGTGCGATCGTAGGCCATCAATCTGCCG
>JALYJX010000232.1 GCA_030775065.1 Gemmatimonadota bacterium
ACGTAGGCCCACACTCCGTAGGTCGCGCGCAGGTGCCTGCCGATCGTGTAGTAGATCGCTGCAGTCACGGCGGCTGACGTTGCGAGAAGATTCCCGAGTGTCATGCGATGGCCGAACGTCGCACCACCGTCGCCCAGATCGGGGATTGCGATCACAAGCGCGCCCGCCACCGCGATGGCGATTCCGATGAGCTGCCGGGGAGTTGGAATCTCCCGAAGGAACAGCGCGGAAATGCCGATGATGATCGCCGGCTGAAGATTCACCAGCGTTACGGAGGCAGCGATCGTCGTGAGATGGATCGACGCATTCCACGCCCAGAAGTGCAGCGCGAGCGCAACTCCAGCCAGACCGGCGATCGCGGCATCGCGTCCACTCAAGGATCGCCACTGCCGCCATTCACCCGTTGCGATCAGGAAGACGGCGACGATGATGAGCGAAAACCCGAGCCGCCAGACGGCGATCGCCAGCGGATCGGCTGCGGAGAGTCGCACGAGTGGACCCGCGAAGGAGATGCCGAGGAGGGCAAGTGCGAGCACCCACACCGGCGAGCTGGTATTCAAGGGTGCTGGCTGAGGACTACAGCCGAGGTGAGGTCATCTTGATACCGGTCAATCGGTCTACTGGGTCAATCGGTCTACTGGTCGATCGGTCTACTGGTCTAACGGTCCTACGGCGTCTCCGCGACGGCCAGCATCTGCGACTCGGTGAGACCTCGCGCTTTCAACACCTTGCCCGGGTAGGTGTGACAGTTCTTCGTATTCCTGCCTTTGACGCAGCCGTTGTAGGCAAGCAGAGCGCGGTTCAGGTTCTTCGTCATCTTGATCGTCTGCGCCAGCACGCTGACGCCGTGGCAGATGTTCGATTCAATGTTGAACAGATCCTTCGACGGGCAGCCCCAATTGCCGCTGTGGAACGGCATCACCTGCATGAGACCGCGCGCAGCGACGTTGCTCTTCGCCCTCGGGTCGAGCTTCGCGTTCTCGACCAGCATCACGCCGACGAGAAGCACCGGATCGATGTTCTTCTTACGGCCCTCGACGACGAGAGCGTCCGCGATGCGGTCGGCGACCTCGCCATTCTTGGTGTAGCGCCGCAGCACTCGGCCGATCCGGAACGCCTCCTGGGTGGGCGTCTGCGCCTGGATCACTGCGCCCGGAAGCTTGAGCAGCTCAGCCGGCCGCGTGTACTTCGGATGCTCCTGGTTCAGCGTCCAGACTGTGCCGGCAATAAGCAGCACGGAAGGCGCGACCACATTCGCCGCCGCGCCGAGATACTTCTTCCACCGGGGCCGATAAAGGGTCTCGACCTGCCTTCTGTCCGTGACTCGCTTCAACTTGCTCTCCCGTGGGGGCGTTGATGGAAATGACTTCATGCCGCAGGTACCAGAAAGCCACCCTTACCGTCCGAGAACGCTCTGCCTAGTCGGTCGGCGAAGCGTTCGAGTGCTACGAAGTCCCTTTCCCAGACCTGATACTCAGCCGCCGTCGTAGGCGACCTGTGACCGTGAGTGCCAGTCGATTCGACACGCTTCAGCTGCTTTCTCTCTCTCACCAGCTCTGCTCCTCTTGACTCGGCGAAGCTCCACATGCGCCTGCCGATCTGCGAATTCGTCAGCGGACACTCGGGATAACGCTCCCTGATGTACCGTATGAAATACTCGTTATCGACGACGCGACGACCCCGAGCAGCGGATTCAGCCGATTCAGCCGGTTGAGCCGGTTGAGCCGGTTGAGCCGGTTCAACCGGAGCTTCGTCATCACGAACGTCCAGTGTCACGCGCAGCTCGGCACCGAGAACGGTGGCGATCTGCCGGAGCAAATCGAGCGAGACGTTGTAATGCTCGTCGTGCTCGATGTTTCGTATCGTGGACGCGGACACCGGCACCGAGAGCTGAGCAGCTACGTCCTCTCGTCTCAAGCCCCTCAGCTTGCGGAGCCGTTCGAGATCGTGGCCTATCCAGTCTGATACACGTATCCCGTCAATGGTGTTAACGGTCAACGTATAAGGGTAACCCAGTTGAGCCCTTGGGACAAGAGAACGCGGACCGAAAAGGAGGGCGCTCCGACAGCATTTATGTGATTCCCAACACCTTTTTTACCACGGAGAACGCGGACAACACGGAGAACAGCAGTTTTAGGGTGCACAGCTCTCGCGGCTACGCCCTCGATTCGCGAGGTGAGTGAACTAAAAAAAATGGGCCGGCGATTGTAGGTTTGTGCGAGCGAGATGCCCTCCGCGTTCTCCGCGTTCTCCGCGGTGAAATGCAGTTCTCCGCGTTCTCCGCGTTCTCCGCGGTTAAGCAGCAGGCGCCGGGGAATCGTAGCCTGAGCGCTATTCGAGACCACCACCAGTGAACGGGACCGACAACATTTGTGATGCCGCCTGGTCGGCGAACTTCAGGACCTTGCCCGAATAAGTGTGGCAGTGAGGGGTGTTGGTGCCCCGGACGCAGCCGTTGTATCGCAGCAGCGCCTTCTGAAGGGTGGGCGTCTTCTTGATGTACTGTTGCAGGATGCTGGTGCCGTAACAGATGTTCGACGCGATGTCCACCAGATCATTCGACGGGCAATCCTTCCATTTCCCGCGATGGAATGGCATCACCTGCATTAGCCCGCGGGCACTGACGTTGCTGCTCGCTCTCGGATCGAGCTTCGCGTTCTCCGTAAGAAGAACCCCGATGAGCAGCGCCGGGTCGAGATCTCTTTTCGCTCCCTCTCTTACCAGGGCCTCGGCGATCCTGTTTGCCCGGACTGTGTCCTTGGTGTATCTGCGGAGCACGTGTGAGACCCGGAACGCCTGCTCGCCCAGCGGACGAGGAGCGGTGACGAGTGCAACCGGCAGCTGCAGGAGCTCGCCCGCTTTGACGTATTTCGGGCGCTGTTGATTGAGGGTCCAGATGGTGCCCGCGGCGAGGAGAATGCTTGCCGCAACGCCGTGGATGATAGCCCTGGCGATTAACCACCCACGGCTTTGCGGACGCTCGTCGCTCCGCCTCTTGACGCTGGTGTATACGTTCCCTTGCGAGTGCCGCCGGTCGGTCCCTGCCGGTTCCTGGTGTTCGGGACCTGTCATCGGCGGCTCTCCGTAGGTGGACATGTGCCTTTCTGATGCACCCAACATGCCAGTCCAGGGTACGCTGCTTGCGCTTGCACCACGCGCGAAAATTCCTGGGGAGCAGGTAGCTTGTAGTCCTCAGTTCCTGTTTTCTTACCCTATAAGATGAACACGAATCCCGAATGAAGGAATCAGAGGGACTTTACCGCGGCTTCCGCTTCCTGAAGCGGCTGCTGATCGGCGTCTTCGTCGCGCTCGCTGGAATGGGCGTTGTCGGCTACACGCTTTTCATGCGGCGCGTGGATGCCCCGGGCGCGTGGTCGGCAGCTTCGCGAGAGGTTACCGGGGGAATGCTTCACTACGGCGAGCGCGTCGAGCGCTGGGTCAAAGCGTTTCAGCGACGGCCCACCGATTATTATCGCGCGTCGAACGGCTTGCTGGTTGCGACCAACGATCGCGTGATTTTTGTCGGCGTCGCGCCAACCGACAAACTGGAAAGCGAGGACGCGCCGGAGACGATCGTCCATTACGAGTACCCTAACGACACGCTGCTGACGCTGGAGCCAATGCGGGTTTATGGCATGACGGCCAAGGGCGTCAGAATCTCGCATCCCGGGCTTCCAACTTCTACGATCGCCGCAACGCGAGGCGAAGAAAAAGCGTTCTCCGACCTCGTCAGCTATGTCAACGGGAAGCTGCTTGCCGATCGCGAAGCTGCGCGGCGCGAGAGAAAGCTTCGGGCGGACATCGCAGCCCTGATCAATCAGCCCATCTACTACACGGTGCGTCGCGGCGATGCGTTGTTCTCGATCGCCAGACGATTCGACGCCACGCCCGATCAGATCCGCACCTGGAACAACATCGTCGGCGACAGGGTGCGGATTGGAGACAGGCTGATAGTCAAGCCTGAAGGCCCGCGGCAGACGCCACCGCCGCCGGCCCCGCCACCTGTCAGACCTGCAGTCGGTACCCCGCCTTCCAAACGGTGAGAATGTGTCGCGGGGTCGCCGGATCGTCCTCGAGCTTGCGTCTGAGCTCGGCGATATGGATATCGACGGTCCGCGTCATCACCTCTGCCTGATGACCCCAGACTTCCTTTAACAGATCGATGCGGGACGCCACCGCGCCCCGCCTTCTGACAAGGGCGAGCAGGAGATCGAATTCCTTCGGCGTCAGCGAGACACCGGCTTCGCCTTTGGTGACGGATCGCGCGGGAACGTTGATCGTGACTGCATCGAAGCTCTCGACATCCGGCTTGTCATCCTCGCGGTGGTCCCCCCCGCGAGCACGGCGGAGAATCGCCTGCACTCGAGCGAGCAGCTCGGACAACCCGAAGGGCTTCGTCACGTAATCATCCGCGCCGAGGCGGAATCCAACGACCTTGTCGGCCTCTTCACTGCGCGCGGTCAGTATCAGCACGGGTACATCGCTCCCGGCTTCGCGAAGCTGACGCAGCAGTGAATATCCGTCGATGCCCGGGAGCATAAGGTCGAGCACGATCAGATCTGCGCCGCAGGAGCGTGCAAGCGCGAGTCCGCGCGTGCCGTCCTCGGCGGATTCAACCTCGTAGCCTTCTGACTCGAGACTTCGCGTCAGACCAAAAGCGAGATTGGCGTTGTCTTCAATGACCAGAACTTTTGTCATGCTGCCGGGCCCCCCCTCCCCCGCCGCCGCCCGCCGCCGCACGACGCAGCGGAACTTCCGCTGAAGCTGCAGGCGGCTTGTCACC
Source organism: Gemmatimonadota bacterium (assembly GCA_030775065.1). Lineage (GTDB taxonomy): Bacteria > Gemmatimonadota > Gemmatimonadetes > Gemmatimonadales > Gemmatimonadaceae > UBA4720. The sequence goes on from JALYJX010000232.1 coordinate 4,784, forward strand.
CCGGGGGAAGTCCACGACGAATCGCGCTCCCCCACCCTCTGCATCCTCGACCCACACGTGTCCGCCGTGAAGAAGCACCAGCTCTCGTACGATTGAGAGGCCGATGCCGCTCCCACCAACGGAAGCGTCCGACTCCCTAGTGAGACGGTAGTAAGGCTCCCAGATTTGCTCGCGCTCGGCTCGTGGCACGCCGGGCCCGGCGTCCTCGACCGCAACCGCAACCGATACGCTGGTACCGGTGAGCGAGACTGTCACGGTCTGACCGAGCGGTCCGTATTTCACGGCGTTGTCGAGAAGATTGAGTACTATCTGCCGAAGCGCACGTGGATCGACGCGAGCGATCAGGCCACGCTCGATGTTCGACTTGATCTTCGCGCGGCGGGCTCGCGCCAGCGGTGCGAACGCGTTCACGGCTGCCTCTATCTCGCGGTCCATAGCAACCGGTTCCGCAGCCACCGTCCCGCGCCCGTGCTCAGAGCGTGAGAAGGCGAGGACATTCTCCACGAGATATGTGAGGCGCTGCGCTTCCTCGTCGATGATCCCTATCGAGCGCTCGCGCTCCTGCTCTGACCGCAGCTGACCGTTGCGAAGGAGCTCCGCAAAGAGACGTATTTGTGCCAGCGGTGTGCGGAGCTCGTGCGAGACGCCCGAAACGAAATCAACACGAAGCTGTGCGAGCTGCTGCTGGCGCCGAAGCTGAAGCAGCGCGGCGACAACCAGTCCGACGGTTAACACGAACAGCCCCGCGAGCATCGGGAGCCGCGAGCGCGGAAGGCCGCCGACGACGAGACGCGGCGCAATGTCCGAGCGCAGCGAGACGCCGAGCTTCATGTGTCCGAAACGCTCGTCGAGTGAGTCTACGACGGTGATTGCGGAGGGAAATGCTCCCCTCGCGGATCGGAACACCATGCCGGCGTGGGGTGCGGCGGCGGTGACTGCGAGCATGGAGTCACGCGCGATACCCCGAACCAGCGAGGGAGGAAGGAGTGGAGTGCGGTCCAGTACCTGGCGAAACACCGGCTCAACGAAGGCGTTGGCGTCGGTCTCGAGACCATATGTAACGAGCGGCAGTCCGTCCTTGTCTCTCGAGACCACGTAGCAGACAATCCGCAGACGGCCGTCGACGCGGTCGATGCTCGCCACGTACGAATCGTTCGTGATGACGATGCCGAGCCGTCGCGCCGGACTGCGCTCGGCAGATCCGAACGCCTGCGTGCGCACCTCCGGAACTTCGAACCGTCGAGGATAGCTGGCGACAGTGTCCCTGACCCAGCGCAGAACCGCCTCGGAAGGCTGCTCGCCCGCGACCGTGATCGCGCTGTCGCGCCAGTCGAAGCGGAAATAGAATCGCACTCCCTCGAGATACTTCGCGGGCACGTACGGCTGCAGCGATGCGGCCATGAAATCAGCCGGCGACGGCCAGCTTTCCGGTGCGTCGGGGTTCACGCGTGTGAGCGGAACGATGAACGTCGAGATCATCGCGCTCAGCAGCTCCTGTGACGCCTGCTGGTTGAGCTGCCACATCGCGAACGACGCGTAGTCGTGCAGCGCACGCTCGGTTGCTCTCCGGTGCGACCGCTCGGCGTTTGCCGCCTGGTATGCGAGCACCGCCGTCAGAACCAGCGCAATGCCGAGGAGGG
>JALYJX010000233.1 GCA_030775065.1 Gemmatimonadota bacterium
ACGTCGTGGACATCGGACTCTCAGCCGTCTTTGGAAATGCGCTCGATCCGGCTCAGCCGGTTCTCGCAGGACTTACGTCGGACAACGTGGGTCCGGGCGTCAGAAGCTTCTCTGCGACGTTCCCCTATCTCGAGGCGGCACGGCCGTAATGAATCGTCGCGTCGCAGCGACTCTCGGCGTTTCGGTCCTGGTCGTCGCAGGCGGATGGCTCGGTGCGCGCAGACTTGGCGCGTTCGAGCCGTCCGCGATGCGAGCGGGAGCAGCTCGCGGTTCCTCGATGGCGGAGCTCGCGCAGCGCGACAGGCAGATCCGTGTGTGGACTGCTGCCCTCCAGCAGGATCCGCAGAGCGCCATCGCACTTACTCAGCTCTCGGGTCTTTACCTTCAGCGAGCGCGCGAGACTGGCGACGACAACAACTACGTTCAGGCGGAGCAGTACTCCCGGCGGTCGCTGGCGCTTCGCGTAAATCGCAACGGACCGGCATTCGTAACTCTGGCCGCAGCACTTGTCGCTCAGCATCGCTTCCACGAAGCCGAGCAGGTTGCGAGAGATCTTGTCGAGTTCGACCCCGACGTACCTCAATACCGCGCGCAGCTCGGCGAGATTCAGATGGAGCTCGGCGACTACGCGGCCGCCCGGCAGTCATTCGATTCACTGTACAAGGTCCGAACGCATCTTTCGATCGCGGCGCGGCTTGCGCGCTGGGCCGAGGTGAACGGCAACACGGCATACGCGCGGAAGCTTCTCTCCGACGCGCTCGCCGAAGCGCACACACGCCGAAATCTCCCGAAGGAACAGCTGGCCTGGTTCTATCTGCGGCTCGGGGACATCGATATGCGGAATGGTCGTTTGCGCAGCGCGCGGGCGATGTTCCAGAAAGGTCTGGAGATCGAGCCTGGTGATTATCGCCTCCTCGATGAGATGGCACATCTCGAGGCGATAGCGGGAAACCCGAAGAAGACAATCGAGTACGGGGAGAGGGCCGCGGCGACCAAGTTCGATCCAGGTTTGCTCGGAACGCTCGGCGAAGCATATGCGACGCTGGGTGATGACGTCCACGCTGAGGACTATTTCATGCGTATGGAGACTGCTGCCCGCGCCGCGCCCGGAGGTCATGATCGAGGCGCGAGTATGTTCCTGCTCGATCGCAATCGGCGGACTCCGGAAGTCCTCGCGAACGCTCAGAAGGAGGTCGAGACGCGAAAGGACATCTACGGTTACGATCTCCTCGCGTGGGCGCTTCACAAGTCCGGCCGCAACGCGGAGGCGCGCGCTGCCATGAACGAGGCGCGGAGGCTCGGCACTCGTGACCCGGTCTTGCTTTATCACGCGGGAATGATCGAGCGCGCTCTTGGGGATGCCCGACGCGCCAGGTATTTCCTCGGTGAAGCCTTGAAGGTGAACCCGAGCTTCGATCCGACACAGGCGCGCGACGCTCGCGCTGTGCTCGATTCGCTGGACCAGGAGCTCGGACGATAAGGTCTGACCGGTGCGACGCCCGCGACATCGCGACGTACCAGTATACATTTCGGATAAGATGAAGACCGTGCGATAAGATGATCCGGCGATGGCGCATTCTTGTCGTCGCATCACTTTGCGGCTCCGCGGCGACGGCTCGCTCGCAGGATTCGACGAGCGTGCCTCCTCAAGCTACGCCGCTGTCTTCCGATTCCGCCGCACCGCGGAGAACCACTCTCGATCCTGTCGTGATCACGGTCACGCGAGGAGGAAGCACATCTCCACTCGACGCGCCATTCGCGATGAGTGTCCTCCGCCCCGACTCAGCGCGCCCCGGACAGCGGCACACGGCACTCGACGAGTCGCTGGCACTCGTCCCGGGGCTTACGGCCGTCAACCGCACCAATCCCTCTCAGGATCCGCGCATATCCATTAGAGGATTCGGAGCGCGATCGGCGTTCGGTGTGCGCGGCGTGCGCGTCCTCCGCGACGGAATGCCGCTGACGCTCCCCGACGGGCAGACACCTGTCGACTACCTGAGTCTCGAATCTGTCGATCGGATCGAAGTAATCCGCGGCGCCGCATCGGCACTCTACGGAAACGCGTCCGGAGGCGTAGTCGATTTGCGGACCGCAGCTCCACCGCCGACAAAGTTCGCCGGCGAGTTACGGCAGTGGCTCGGCGACTATTCGTCGTCGCGCACCACGATCAAAGCTGGAGGGATCTCGGGACCCGCCTACTACCAGGCCGATGCGTCACTCACGCGAAATGGCGGATTTCGCATTTATTCGCGCCAGCGCTCGACGAGCGGATTCGCGCGGCTTGGCGCGATTCTCGGCGGAACCGATTACGCCGTCCAGGCGCTGGCTCTGGACCTTGGACTCGCCGAGAATCCCGGTGCGCTTACACTGGCGCAGTTTCAGTCGAACCCAAGGCTCGCGGACCAGCCGTCGGTCAACAAGCTGGCGCGTAAAGAAGTCCGGCAGGTTCAAGTTGGCCTGACGGCCAACAGACTGCTCACCCGCGACGAGCTTTCCGCGTCAGCCTATCTCGGTGGCCGAACACTCTACAATCCGCTGACTTTCGCCGTGGTGGATTTCGGGCGCCGGACGTTCGGAGCAAGCGGGCGCTTCACCCACATTTTCGCTGCAACGAGGCCGAACAGGCTGACCGTCGGCTTCGATCTGCAGGGTCAGAACGACTCGCGGCGGAACTTCACGAACTGCAACGACAACCCGCCGCCGGCTGCCTCTACGCCTTCGTGTCCGGTACTCGGCGCCGAGCGCGGAAGTCTGACACTGGATCAGCGGGAGATAGTCTCCGGGCTCGGCGCTTACCTCAACGATGAAGTGCGAATCAGCGAGCGCTTCCGCGTGAGCGGCGGCCTGCGCGCAGACAATGTCAAATTCGAAGTGCGCGACAGGCTCGTTGGTGCTGCCAATGCCGATGATTCGGGCGAGAGAACGCTCCATGCAGTCACGCCGTACGTTGGAATAGTCTCGAGAATTGCGTCCAACCGATCGATTTACGCGAACATCTCGTCCGCATTCGAGACTCCGACGGCTACTGAGCTCGGGAATCATCCCGACGGCAGTGCGGGAATCAATCAGGAGCTGGCACCGCAGAAATCGACCACGTATGAGCTCGGGTCAAAGGGCGGCATTGGTCGGACAGTTTCGTACGATGTTGCGTTGTTCAGCACGCGCGTACGTGACGAGCTCGTTCCCTACGAGATTCTGGGCAGCGGAGGGCGGCGCTATTTTCGGAATGCGGGCCGGACCAATCGCCGCGGTGGCGAGCTGGGGGTTTCGGTTGACGCAGGCTCCGTCGTATTCAGCAGCTCGTACAGCTACTCTGATTTCCGGTTCGCGCGCTTCGTGACCGATTCGAGCGTGTTCGACGGAAACCGGATTCCGGGGATTCCCATTCATCGTGGGCAGGCGAGCACCACAGTTTCCCGAGGGACGGTATTCGGCGTCATGGAGGCCGAGGCGGCGGGTCGGTCGTTCGTCGACGATGCGAACTCGACGCGGGCGCCATCCTATCAGGTTGTCCATTTGCGCGGCGGGGTGCGGCGGCTGTTCGGGCTGCCTGCGGCATCAGTTGTGGCAGGCATTCAGAATCTTTTCAATCGGGCGTACTCGCCCTCGCTCAGCGTGAACGCGGCGCGGGGGAAGTTTTTCGAGCCTGCTGCCGGGCGCACTGTCTTTGTCGGTCTCACCATCGGGCTCACGGCCCGATGAGACATGAGCGTGGAACGCTGGGCTATTTCGGCATAAATCCGCACCGCGGGAGCGCTACCGCATGGCCTCGATGTACTTGATTCCTGCGCCGGTGTTGAACAGCACCACCTGCTCGTCGCGCTCGATCTCGCCGCGCTCGAGAAGCTTTCGAATTGCGGGGAGACACGCCGCGCCTTCGGGCGCGACGAACAATCCTTCGAGTCGCCCGATCTCGCCCACGGCGGCGAGCAGCTCCTCGTCGGACACGGCCACCGCTGTGCCACCCGAGCTCCGTAAGGCGTCGAGAATCAGGAAGTCTCCAATGGCTCTGGGAACGCGCAGGCCCGACGCAACAGTCGCCGCGTTGGGGAATTCATCCGCGTGACTCGAGCCCGACTCGAATGCGCGTACTATCGGCGCACAGCCGGATGCCTGGACACTGATCATTCGCGGGCGCTCCGATCCTATCCATCCCATCCACTCCATCTCCGCGAACGCTTTCCACATCCCCAACAGTCCCGTTCCACCGCCTGTGGGATAGACGATCACGTCGGGCAGCCGCCAGCCAAGCTGCTCCGCCAGCTCGTATCCGAGCGTCTTCTTCCCTTCGACACGATACGGCTCCTTGAGCGTCGAGACGTCGAACCATCCCTCTGAGTCCTTTCTTCGCGCGATGTGTTCTCCGCAATCCGTAATGAGCCCGTCGATCAACGTGACGTGCGCACCCGTCTGCTGGCACTCGACGACATTTGCGCGCGGCGTATCGCGAGGCATGAAGATGTGCGCTTCGAGTCCTGCGGCGGCTGCGTAAGCTGCCAGAGCACCGCCCGCATTTCCCGCCGACGGGGCGGCCAACTTGCGGGCACCGAGCTCCAGGGCCATCGAGACTGCGGCCGACATTCCCCGCGCTTTGAAGCTCTGCGTCGGGTTGAGGGATTCATCCTTGATCATCAGCTGCTTCATTCCGATCGCAGCACCCAGCCGGCTCGCGCGCAGCAGCGGCGTCCAGCCTTCACCGAGCGAAATGATGTCCGCGTCGTTCTCGACCGGCATCACCTCCCGGTACCGCCACATGTCGGCGCGGCGCGACTTGAGAGCATCGCGCGTCAGGGATCTCGACGCCCGGGAAAGATCGTAGCGGACGAGAAGCGGCTTGCCGCAGACCGTACAAAGATTGTGAAGCTGGCCCGCGGCGTACCCCGCGGCGCACGCGGAGCATTCGAGGTGCGTGACGTTAGTCATCGAGCGCCACCGCGACTGACGAATGCGAAGTCGCACCCCCGGTCATTCACTCGTCGCTCCGGCGCATCTCTCTTCACCTCGTCGCGACGTCGAATCGAAGTCGCACGACACGAAAACGCCCCGCACAACGAGAACGGGGCGTCACGGTGGCTAATCTGCTATGCAAAATTCGATTCAAACCGTGCAGACAGGCTGACCAGCGGATCGTTGATCGCCGTCGCCGTTTCCACCTGAAATCCGTACAACAGGGTAATTCCCCGAACAGTCCGCGTCAACGTAGGCAAATCGCCCTATGATGCCATTTGCCGCTGGCAACGGCTTCCACTCCGGTCATGCTGATGCTGATTACACTGCTCTTGCTTCAGCTTGCCGCGTCGGTGAGCTTTGCCCTCTTCCCCGGAATCAGGAGTGCTGAGCGCGACGGGGAGTCGCTCTCGTTTCGGGAGGCCAAACCCGGTACAAGTTCATGCCTACTGAGCAGTATCACGAGCCAACCGATGAGCTCTCCGAGCGGACGCGCACATTCGCGCGGATGATTACATCGCTTATCGAAGAGGCCGAAGCGATCAACTGGTACGAGCAGCGCATCTCGGTCGAAAAGAATCGCGATGCGCGAGCGATAATGCGGAACGCTCAGAATGAGGAGTTCAAGCACTTCGGAATGGATCTCGAGTTTCTGCTTCGCCAGAAGAAGGAATTCCGCGAGACACTAAAAGGGATTCTTTTCCAGCCGGGAGACATTGTAGAGCGCGGCGAGGAAGCCGAGGATTCGGTTGACTGATCATCCGGTTCCCCCGCGCGCCGAAACGCTCGCGTTGATGCACGAGTACACGGCAGGCGATTCGCTCCGGAAGCACATGCTCTCAGTTGAAGCAGCGATGCGCGCCTACGCGGAAAAGTTCGGCGAGGACCCCGATCGCTGGGGTACAACGGGGCTCATCCACGACTTCGATTACGAGCGTTACCCGAACGCCGGGCATTCACCGACCGAGGGACATCCGGCCGAGGGCGTGCGAATTCTGCGCAGCCGTGGATATCCGGAGGATATTCTCCAGGCGATACTCGGCCACGCTACCTACAGCGGTGTCGCGAGAGAGACACCGATGGCGAAGACGCTCTTCGCCGTGGACGAGCTGACAGGACTGGTAACCGCGACAGCGCTCGTGCGGCCGAGCCGGAGCGTGCTCGAGGTAGAGGCGAAATCGGTGCGGAAGAAGATGAAGGACAAGGCCTTCGCTCGCGGCGTGAGCCGGGAGGATGTGATCAGCGGAGCCGGGGAGCTCGGGGTCGAGCTGGAGTCTCACATCGCGTTCGTGATCGGCGCCATGCAATCCGTAGCGGACGACATCGGCCTCGGTGGCATCACGCCTTCGTCGGACGGGACCACTTAAGACTTCTCGCTCGGGCCGGGCGCGACGTGTCCGCGTCGTCCGCTAGCGCGGCGCACTCTCCGGAGCCCGACTCTTCGCGGCGATGGAGTGTAG
>JALYJX010000234.1 GCA_030775065.1 Gemmatimonadota bacterium
CCATCAACGCCCGCTACGCGACGACGGATCCCAGCCTCACCATCAATCGCGTGAGAGACCGGCTGTACAGAGGCTATTGCGCACCGCCGGAAGAGGTTCACAAAGTCGTCGCCCTCTTCAAGGAGAAAAAGGAAGCGATCTACGCCCTCTACAACGACGATATCGGGAAGATGCTGAGGCCGAACACCGTGAAGGAAACGCTGGCGTATTTCGACGACTTCTACCACACCATCAAGGATAGACGCAGCGTGGAGCGGGAGATGATTGATGAGTGCATGGGAAAACGCTGAGATCGATCCGTGAGCTCGTGAAGCGGCCGCCCCACTCCTTCAGGTACGAGCTGCGCTCGAAGCAGCACCTGGAGGAGCTGGCGACTTCACCGCTTCCGCTGGGAGTAGACTCCACCGCACCGGCCGCATCACAGCATCGCGACCTGTACCTCGACACGGCCGAGGACACACTCCGCAAGCGTAACATCGTCTGCCGGCTTCGACTGTGCGCGGACGACACGCGCGTGCTGTCGCTGCGCATAGGATCAGCCGGCCACGGTGAGGATGGCCGCGTGGATTCTCGCGTCGAAGCATCTGAAGTCGCAGCGGCTATTGCCGAAAACACGACTGCCGGGCGTCGCCTGAGCGCGCTCATTGATCCGGCTTCGTTGATCGTCCGGATCGAGCTCGAGACCGAGCGGCTTAAGCGAAACGCTGATTTCAACTGGCTTCGGCAGCCGAGGATGGAGCTCCACTACGACTACATCGTCGTGCGTCGCGGCCGAATGTCAGCGAGCTTTCGACAGTTCTGCATCCATCGCCGGCACGGAAAGACCGAGGGTATGGACCGCCTCGCCCGCGCATTCGAGCGGGAGCATCACCTGCGCCCGATTCCGGGAGGCCCGCGCGATCGCGCCGAGCTGCTGCTCAAATGGAAAGGTGGAGGCGACAAGGAGAACACGTCGGAACGGTCGGCCGTCGTGCAGCCGGCGCCGAGCGGTGCTCCGCAGGAGATACCGGAATTCCTGAATCCGGAGCTCAGTCTGCTCGCTTTCCAGAGTCGCGTTCTCACGCTTGCCGAGAACAGACAGACACCTTTGAAAGAGCGGCTCAAGTTCCTGTCGATCGTCAGCGCGAATCTCGACGAGTTCTTCATGGTCCGCATGGCGGGACTGAGACGCGCCGCGCGGGAGCAATACGAGGAGCAGTGCGACGATGGTCTCACGCGCGGCGAGCAGGTGCGGCTGATCGCCGAGCAGGTTTCGTCGATCACTGAACGGCAGCACCGGTGTCTCGACGAGTGTCTCGCCGCGCTCGCCAAACACGGCGTTCGCATCGTTCGCTGGGACGACCTCGATGCAGGGCAGCGCTCAGCGCTCAGGGCCGAGTGCCGCGAGCAGATCTATCCGTCGCTCACGCCGATGGCCATGACGCTGAGCCCCGGTCATCCGCTTCCACACCTTCCCCATCTCACGCTCGCGCTGGCTGTTGTCATGCGCGATCCGTCTACGGGGCGAATCCATCTTGCGGAGCTGGAGCTGCCCCCTGACGTTCCGCGATTCCTCCAGGCTCCGGGAAAGTCGGGGCACGTCATCACAATAGAAGAGGTGATTCGGTCGAACATCGACCTCCTGTATCCTGACCGGAAGATCGAAGGGGTTTACGGTTTTCGGGTGACACGCGGCGGCGATCTCGATCTCGACGAAGAAGCGGCGGACGATCTCATCGAGGCCGTCGCCGATGCGGCCGAGCGGCGGCACTACAACCCGGCGGTGCGCGTGGAGGTCGAGCGGGAGATGCCCGATTTCGTGCGCAAGCTGCTCCTCGGAAATCTCAAGCGCGAGACGCCGGACGAGGAAGCCGAGCTCGAGCCCGCCGACGTCAACGAGACGTCCGGCCTCCTCGACCTCGGCAATCTCACCAGACTGCCGGTGCCGGCCGACCCGTCGCTTTCCTACGAGCCCTTCCAGGCCGCCGAGCATTTTGGAGAAGGCGAATCGATACTGGACGCGATGCGGGACGGCGACCTGATCTTCCACCACCCGTTCGACTCGTTCGCCTCGACTGTCGTGAGATATCTGCGCGAGGCGGCGGCCGACCCCGACGTGACCGCGATCAAGATCACGCTTTACAGAGTAGGCGATTCGTCGGCGATCGTGGACGCGCTTCTCGATGCGGCGCGGAACGGCAAGAAGGTCGTTGCGTTTGTCGAGCTGAAGGCGCGCTTCGACGAGGAGCACAACGTCGCCTGGGCGCGGAAGCTCGAGCGCGCCGGTGGGCACGTAGTCTCGGGACTGGTGGGCATCAAGAACCACGCTAAAGTCGCGCTCGTCATCAAGCGCGAGAACGGGAAAATGCGGAGCTACGTGCACGTCGGCACGGGCAACTACAACAGCAAGTCGGGACGCGAGTACACCGATCTGAGCCTCTTCTCGACGCGCGAGGAAATCACCGCGGATGCGGCCGACCTGTTCAATGCGCTGACGGGCGGATCGCTTCCTCCGACCGGGCTCTCACGTGGTGCGCTGGTGGCGCCACATCAGATGCGCGACGCGATACTCACGATGATCGAACGCGAAGCCGCCCACGCACGCGCTGGGCGACCGGCGCGAGTCACGGCAAAGGTCAACGGACTCTCCGATGCTGAAGTGGTGCGCGCCCTGCTCTACGCGTCGTCTGACGGAGTGACAGTCGATCTGATCGTGCGCGGCATCTGTACACTTCGGCCAGGCGTGCCGGGCCGCTCCGAACGTATCCGTGTGGTGTCAATAGTCGGGCGGCTGCTCGAACACTCGCGCATTTACCGGTTCGAGAATGACGGCGTTCCCGAGGTCTTCATCGGGTCCGCGGACCTGCGGCCGCGTAACCTGCGCCGTCGCGTGGAGCTGCTCGTGCCGGTCGTTGACCGCGAGCATCAGCAGCAGCTGGATCGCATCCTCGATCTCTACATGAACGATCCTACTGGATGGGATCTCACTTCGAGTGGAGAGTACGTGCCGCGGCGAGGGAAGGGGCCGGGGGCCCAGGAGACGCTCATTGCGGCGCTCGACGCTGTCGCTTCGACTGCAGAGGCAACTTAGAAGGCAAGCTCGGATGACTCGAAAGAAGCCGAAGGCAACCCCTCAATTACCGCTCGACCAGCTGCGCTCCATCTGCCTCGGCTTTCCGGAAGCACACGAGGTCGAGGCGTGGGGTGAGCCGACGTTTCGCGTGAAGAACAAGCTCTTCGCGATTTATGCGAGCTCGGGTACCCATCATGGAGCAGGCAGGCCGAGCGTCTGGGTAAAATCGACGCCCGTCAATCAGGATCTGCTGGTGCGCTGGCAGCCGGCGCGCTATTTCGTGCCACCCTACGTTGGCCCGAGCGGCTGGGTCGGCGTCTATCTCGACAAGCGGCCGAGCTGGAAAACAATCGCGGATATTCTGCAGGATGCGTATCTGCTGATTGCCCCGAAGCGGCGCAACCGTGGCCGCAACACAGCAGGGCAACAGGGGTACTGAGTAGGATCGAAGGGGGTCACCCATGAAACGATTCTTCCCGCCGCGCAGCCTGAGGTCAGCCCTGATCGCGGTCCTTGGGATCACGCTGACGTCAGCGGTCCCGCAGCCCTCACCCGTCGCGGGAGCGTACCGCGCGGTCGAGACGACGGCCACCGTCGACATCACTGCGCGTGACGTCGCGGCGTCGAATCAGAAAGTCAGGATGGCGCATTCGGCACTCGTCTCGATGTGGAGCGACGGGTTCAGAAGGCTGGGCCAGCGGTTCTACGCGCCCGGGATCGTCCCGTTTTTTCGTGGCGTTCGAACCGGGTGCGGGACGATGCGGGGGAACAATGCCATCTACTGTCCGCGCGACAACACGATTTACTTCGACGAAGTGTTCATCGCGTCACAGGCCAAGCTTGCATCGCAAGACCTTGGAACCGATGGCGACATGGCCGCAGTCGGCATAATCGCCCATGAGATGGGGCATGCGGTAGCGATACAGCTTGGCCAGGTTGCACGATCGACATACGCCAACGAGGCGACGGCCGATTGTCTTGCGGGAGCGTTCACTCAGCAGGCCGGCAGGGATGGATCGCTCGAGGAAGGTGACATCGACGAAGCGTTTTACGCGATGTCCGCCGCCGGCGATCCCACGCCGCAACTGACGGGCGATCAACAGGTGGATCGTTATATCCTCGCTCGCGCTCGGCGCATGGCGCATGGAACGCGGGAGCAGCGGATGGATAACTTCAGTCGGGGGCTCGAGGGCGGAGCAAGAGCTTGTCTGCCCGGCATTCGGGGTCTCTAGTTCACTCGTGGTCATGTAAACCCTTTGATGCCGGGCGTGGGTCCAACGCTCGGAACCTCAAAAAACCATTCATGACCTTCCGGCGTTTTTTCCTTCTCATAGTATTGACCGCCGCTGCGGCAGCGATGCCTCGCAGCGCTCTCGCGCAACAGACCGATGTCATACGCGGCCGCGTTACCGGACCGGACAGTGCCGGACTCGAGGGAGTGACTGTAACCGTGACCTCGATTTCCGGAAACGTGAGCCGCACCGCGCGCACCGACAGCAACGGCCGCTTCACAGTGACGTTTCCCGGTGGCGACGGGGACTACATGGTGATGTTCGCGTCACTCGGGTTCGCCGCCAAACGGTTCGAGGTCAAACGCACGGCGGACGAGGACGTGCTCATCGCCGATGCCCGGATGACTCGCATCGGGACCGTCCTCGACCCGGTTCAGGTGACGGCACAGCGGGAAAAAGTCCCGCGCAATGCGGTGACGCCTGACGTCAGCGGCACAGAGCAATCGCTCAACAATCCCGCAGTCCCCGCAAATCTTCTCGGCGATCTCGCAGCGATGGCCGCTTCGCTGCCCGGGGTTCAATCGGTACCCGGCCAGGATGGAGCAGCTGACGGCTACTCCGTGTTTGGCCTGGGCGCCGATCAGAACAACACCACTCTTAATGGTATGCAGTTCGGGGGCTCGAGCCTGCCTCGCGACGCAGCGGTTGGGAGCTCACTCAGCACGTCGCCTTATGATGTGTCACGGGGCGGATTCAGCGGGGCGCAGTTCACGCTCCGCACACGGCCAGGCTCGAACTTCATCACTCGGGGAATGAGCCTCAACGTCGACGCCCCTCAGCTCCAGTGGAGCGATCGGGCCGGTCAGTCACTCGGCCAGGAATACTCGAACCTGTCGCTCGGCGGCACCGTCTCCGGACCGGTCAAGTTCGACAAGGCGTTTTACAATTTCTCTTATCAGCTTGGCCGACGAGCCAATGATCTGCAGACGCTCATTACGACTGACGCGCGCGGACTGCAGGCGGCCGGCGTCGCGGCAGATTCGGTGACGCGTCTCTTGTCGCTCCTGCAAACCGCGGGAATTCCGCTCAGCGGCGGGACAGGCAGCCGTCGCATGAGCGACCAGGGCTCGGTGTTCGGCAGTCTCGATTTCGCTCCGCCGTCATCCACTACGGGCCAGGCGCTGAACATCACGTTCAATGCGAACTGGAACCAACAGAGTCCCGCAACGGGGTTTGCGACTGAGCTGCCGTCTCACAGCGGCGATCGCACGAGCCTGCGCGGGGGAATTCAGGCGAGACACAACACGTACGTGCGCAACGCCGTTCTCAGCGAGACTTCGCTTGGGTTCAGCAGCTCCCGCACGGAGGCGAAGCCGTTCCTCGTGATGCCCGGCGGGCAGGTTCGCGTGAATTCTGTTTTCGCCGACGGCGCCAGCGGCGTACAGAACCTCTTGTTCGGCGGGAGCCAGGCGCTCAACAGCACACAAACCAGCAACACGACGAATTTTCTCAACCAGCTGTCGTGGGTGAGCCTCAACAACAAGCACCGCATCAAGCTCACGTCCGAGCTCAGGCGCGACGCAACCGCGCAGGAGCAGTCGAACAATCTCCTCGGAACGTTTTCCTTCAATTCCCTTGCCGATCTCGAAGCGGGACGTCCGGCCTCGTACTCACGCCAGCTCAGTCCGCGCGTTCGGGACGTAAGCCAGCTGGTGGGCGGGTTGGCACTCGGAGATTCGTATCGCCGCACACCGAACCTTCAGCTTCAGTACGGTCTTCGCCTCGATGGAAATCATTTTCTGACCGAACCCGCGCCAAATCCGGAAATCGAGAGCTTGTTCGGCATCTCGAACGACCGCGTCCCGAACCGCATCTATCTGAGCCCGCGCCTCGGCTTCTCCTGGACGTATGGCACAGCCGCTCAGATTGCAGGCTTCGAGGGAGCGGCGCGCGGTCCGCGCGCGGTCGTCCGCGGCGGCGTGGGCGTTTTTCAGAACACGCCGTCCACAAACCTGATCTCGTCAGCGATCGACAACACCGGACTTCCCGGCGCTACGCGGCAGCTCGTATGCGTGGGCGCGGCTGCTCCGATGC
>JALYJX010000235.1 GCA_030775065.1 Gemmatimonadota bacterium
GTCGATACCAGTTCGAAGCGATGCGACACCGGAAGAACGGAACGCGATCGATGCCGCGCTTCGGGATGACAGTTGACCGAGCTTTTGATCGGAACGCTGCTGGCGCTCAGTGCTCTTTCTTTCGTTCTGTACCCCCTCTTCATGAGCGGGCCGCACGTCGTCTCCCCGCCTCTCCTGCGACCTGAGGATGGCGAGCCTGCTCGCGATCCCGCGCTCGATGCATTGCGGGAGATCGAGTTCGATCGCGAAACGGGAAAGTTGTCCGATGCCGATTATGCGGCGCTCAAGGAGACGTATACACAGCGGGCGGTAACGGCGATGAGGGGGGGAGGAGGTCCGGTGTGCATTACATGCGGTCCGCGGCCGGAGGGCGACGCACTGTATTGCTCGAATTGCGGGACGCCTCTGGCCGCGTAGAATGGCGACGGTCGACACGCAGAGGCAGCCACCCGCCTTAAACCTCGAGCGCCTCCAAGCGGCGGAGTGCAATACGAATCGGAATCAGGGTAGCGACGACACAGACGATTCCCGCCACCCCGAAGCCTATCACCATCTCCACCGGCTCAGTCGGCGCTCCAAAGGCGCGTGACGCGAGATAGCTGAACACCGGCCGCGCCTCGAGGGTGATGACAGTCCCGATCATCACGATGGCCGCCATCATGAAGAGCAGCCCCCCGAACGACGTGGGAATCTGCGCCGCGTTCTCGGTCTCGAACCGCGGATACATCGTGCCGAAGCCCACGGCGAGGCCAGCGATGCCGAACGTCATCATAGTGATCGTGAAAATCGACACGACCATTATGAAATCGCTCACGTGCATCAGCAAACCCGTGACCGTGACGAGCGAGACCGCCATCACCAGCAACGGAATCGTACCAACCCAGAACTTGGCCCACAAAAGCTCGCGCATCGCCAGCGGACTGGAGCGCAGCAGCCACATCGTACGTCCCTCGAGACTGATTCCAGGGAAAATGAACCGCGCGGCGATGGATGCCAGAACGAATCCTGCGAGAACCAGATTCAGAAATGGAATCAGGTTCGCCACGAAAAATGTCACTCCCTGGCCACGCACCGGCAGCAGCTTGATGTTGATCACGTAGACGACGACAAGCACGGCGAGGAGAATGAGCTGCGACCATTGCGTGGTATCGCGGAAGAAAAGCCGCACCTCCTTGAGAACCAGCTCGCGCTTCACGATTCCCAGTGGGCCGAGCAGACGCCTGAAGATGCTGCCCGATTTTCCTTCCTTCGCCCAGCGCTCTGCACTTTCCTGCGCCTTCGTGAATCCGTTCACGTAGAGCTGTCGGTGCAGCACTGCGCCGAGTATCAGGAACGCCGCGGAGGTCGAGGAAAGGAGATAGAACGGAAGAAAATCAGGCTCACGAGTGAGCCAGCTCATCAGCCCGGCCTGAACCCATTCGCTCGGCAGCCACGCGGACGTCGGCGTCTTCAGGACGGCGATGAATTCGATCAACGACCTGAAGCCTTCCGGACGCGCGAGCTGCTCCGGGCGCATCAGCCGGAAGAGCAGCACCAGGCCGCCGGCCGCGAGCAGTCCAATCACCGTGAGAATGTCGCGTGTGCGGCGCGCCGGAAACGCGTTCACGAGCAGAAGCGTAATTGCCGATCCGACAACAGTCGGCAGAATCAGAAACGGCACAAACGCCGCAATTACCACGAGGACGAACATCGGGCCGCCATCGTACGCAATACCGTACGCCACGAACATCGGTACGGCGAGAAGGATCACCATCCAGCTCGAGAAGGCGCATGTCTCCGTCAGCTTGGCGAGATAAAGACGAAGCCAGTCCACCGGAGCGGAGACCAGCAGGTCGAGATCCCTGGCCAGAAAAAAAGTGGAGAGCGAGGCGATGATGTTCGACAGGAGCAGCATGCCGAAGAAGCTCACGAGCACCAGGCCGAGGAGTTTGCCGGCGAGCAGGGGACCGATCTCGGGAACGCCCTTGAAGTAGCTGAGCAGTCTGAAGATCACCGCAAAGATGAGCGCCCAGAAAATCACGGTGAGCACGCCGAGGAGTACGGCCCGCCCCGTTGAACCGTCAGTTTTCTTCGTCGCCCTCGCCCGCATGCTTTGCCACTTGGGGGAGAGCAGGTGAAGGAAGCTCGGTGACTTCAATGCTTCAGGCATCGAGCACGTCCACGAACTCGCGGGCGGCGTTTTCTCCTGTGAGTCGGAGGAAGATACCCTCGAGCCCTCCATCTCCCTGCGCTGACGCCGCGCGGAGGTCGTCCATCGTTCCGAGGGCGCGGATTTTTCCTGCCTGGATGATCGCGATCCGGTCGCACATCGTCTCCGCTACCTCGAGAGTGTGCGTCGACATCATGATCGTGTGACCGCGCCTCACGTATTCCCGGAAGAGGTCCTTGAGAATCCGCGCTGCTTTCGGATCGAGCCCAACCATTGGCTCGTCGACGACGATGACGTCGGGTTTATGAACGAACGCGCTCGAGATGATGAGCTTCTGACGCATGCCGTGGCTGTAACTCTCGACGAGCTCGTCCCGCCACTCCTCGAGGTCGAAGAGCGCGAGCAGCTCGCGGCTCCGGTGCTCGATGTCCTTGCCGCTCTGACTGTACAGACCGGCGACGAAACGCAGGAACTCGATGCCTGTGAGCTTTTCGTAGATGAATGGGCGGTCGGGAATGAATCCGAGAATGCTCTTGGCTGTCGTGGGATCGGCAGCGACGTCGATGCCGCTGATTCGAACCGTGCCTACGGTTGGCCGAAGGATTCCGGCGATCATGCGAAGCGTCGTCGTTTTGCCGGCGCCGTTCGGACCGAGAAAGCCGAACAGCTCGCCCTTCGGCACGTGGAGATCTATGGCGTCCACGGCGGTGAACGATCCGTAGCGCTTGGTGAGTCCGGTTAGTTCGATCATGGCGTCTCCCAAAGGACGACCGTTGGGCGTGTATGGTAAAGAGGGACGGTGTACTGCGACCTGCGCTGCGGACTGCGGCACTACACTACGGCCTGCGGACTGAACTGCGGAGTAGAAACTACTTCCGGCGAGCTCGAGTGCTTGATGCCGAGTCCGGTTTCGCTGCGGAGCCCTCGCGTGTTGCCGCTCTGTCGAGTCTCCAGTTGTCGAACGCGATCTCGAACGTCGTGCGGATGAGCGAGATCCCTCCCGGCTCGCTCCCAGCGATGATTCGTCCTGCCGCATCCACCCATATGGTGATCGTCATGACGTCGCCGCTGATCAGCCAGCCGCGGACAGATTCCTCGTGCGCTTTCACCCACCGCCCAGTCGCGGGATCGAGCGATGCGCTGTCGGTGACCGTGAAGAGAGAATCCTTCTGGATTCGCAGGTTCACGCTCCTGACGCTGCGCGAGAGCGGATCGAAGATCCCAACCGGCATGGACGCTCCTGGTTCTGGCGGCCTGCCGAGCATCAATGGGATTGGAGCGACGGTGGGAAAGAACACGAGGCCGGCTATGTCGTACTCCTCAGTTGTCGCGCGGTTCTTTGGAGTCTCCGTGGTCAGCTGAAGTGTTCGGGTTGTGCCTTCTCCCTGAACAACGCCGCGCAGGAGAAACGGACTAAGGTCGCCTTCGGCTTTGAGAATGAAATCCTTCATCGACAACGCGCGGGAGAATCGCGCGACCGATCGAGCCTGCATCTGGAGGGTATCGTTTCCGACGGGCACAACTGCGCGCACGAAATCCGTCGCGACGAGCAGGGCAGTGGTGGTGTCGAGCGCCGACGACGCCGCGCCTATCTGCTGGTTGTTCTGCTCGAGCCGGTAGTAATACGTCGCGGGTGACACTTTCATCCCCGCTTCGGCCAGCGATTGCTCCGGGGAGCGGAAGGTGCTCCTTCTATATAGAAGGGCGAGCCCAACGACCCATAGTCCGAGTATGCCGAGGGCGATGGTTCGTCGCGTCATTGTTCAGGGAAGGCGGCCAGGATAAGCGGAGCACGGTGATGGAGACCGACGCACTGTCGGTACCCAGCGTCACGCGAGCCGGTTCAGGCTATTGTGAGACTCGTCTCGCTGTTGATCCAGCCGAGGTAGCGTTCGAGCCCGCCGGTAACCGGAATGGCAAGAAGCTCGGGGACCTTGTAAGGATGGAGCTCGCTGAACGCGCGTCTCAATCCTTCGACGCAGCCCGAGCGGGTCTTGAGCAAAAGCACCGCTTCAGTCTCGTCCGCGATTTTCCCTTCCCACCGATAGATCGAGCGCGATTGCGGCAAAACGGTGCCGCAGGCGATGAGCCGACGGTCGAGGAGCTCCCGGATCAGCGTTACCGCTTCTTCGTTGGTGGCGATCGTCGTTAGAACAACAACAGCATCCGTATGAGCCAACGTGAAGCCCTGAGTGGAGTTGCGACAAGATAATACTGACACCACTAACACGCCCTGGTGGCGTGACTTGTATCCGCCTCCGCAACCAGCGAACTTAGAATGCTATGCCAGAAGAAGCGCTCATCGTTCGCGGGGCGCGAGAGCATAACCTCCGCAACATCGACGTAACGATCCCCCGCGATCGGCTCACCGTGATTACCGGACTCTCCGGATCCGGCAAGTCCTCACTGGCTTTCGACACCATTTACGCCGAAGGACAGCGCCGCTACGTCGAGTCCCTCTCCGCGTACGCTCGCCAGTTCCTCGGCCTCATGGAAAAGCCAGACGTCGACTCCATAGAGGGCCTCTCGCCTGCGATTTCCATAGAACAGAAAACCGCCGGACACAATCCGCGTTCCACCGTCGGCACGGTAACCGAGATCTACGATTATCTCCGCCTGCTGTTCGCGCGCGCCGGCACTCCGCATTGCCCGAATTGCGGCCGACTCGTCGAGCGACAAAGTGCCGGCCAGATTGCCGACACCATTCTCACCTGGCCCCCCGGAACGAAGATCGAAATTCTCTCGCCACTCGTCCGCGGCCGCAAAGGCGAATTCAAGGATCTCTTCGAGGCTGCCAGGAAACAGGGATTCGTCCGCGCGTACGTCGATGGTGATCTGATAGAGATCGCGAATCCTCCGCGACTCAACCGAAAGCTCAACCACAGCATCTCCGTTGTCGTCGACCGGCTGGTGGTGCGCGCCGAGGATCGCGGGCGTCTCGCCGATTCGGTCGACACGGCGCTCAAGCTCGCCGAAGGTCTGATCGAAGTCGTGCGACAGGACGACAACAGCCGGCACCTCTTCTCCGAGCGATACGGGTGCCCCGTATGTGGGATTTCATTACCGGAGCTGGAGCCGAGGCATTTCTCGTTCAACTCTCCGTTCGGTGCATGCGCTGCCTGCGGAGGACTCGGCACCAGGCGCGAGGTGAGCGAGCAGCTCATACTCGGCGACCCGAGCATCTCGATTCTCGAGGGAGTCGTGCTGCCGTGGGGCGAGCCGGACGGCTATCTGCGAAAGGTGATTCTTCCCGGGCTGGCAAAGCAGTTCGGATTCAATCTCAACACACCGTGGGGCCAGCTCTCCACCGAGACGCGCGACGTACTGCTTCGCGGATCGACAGGAAAACGATTCTTTGGAAAAGTCGCGGCGGGAAAATGGGAGGGAATTCTCTCCAACATTCAGCGCCGCTACGACGAGACTGAATCGGATTCCGTTCGAATGGGTCTCGTGGAATTCATGCAGACGCGTGAATGCACAACCTGCGGCGGCCGGCGGCTCAAGCCCGAATCGCTCGCGGTGACAGTCGCCGGACGCAACGTCGGAGACATCGTCGAGATGCCGATCACCTCCACTCTCAGCTTCTTCGAGGGAGTTGCGGTTCGCGAGGACGGGAAGCCCGGGCTCGACCCCGACATCGCCGGTCCCATTCTCAAGGAAATCCGTGAGAGACTTCGCTTCCTGAACGACGTCGGGCTTGACTATCTGACCCTCGGACGTTCGGCCGAATCTCTCTCGGGCGGTGAAGCTCAACGCATCCGTCTCGCTACGCAGATTGGCTCGCGCCTGGTGGGCGTTCTCTACATTCTGGACGAACCGTCAATCGGACTCCATCAGCGCGACAACGCCCGGCTCCTCAACACACTACGCCAGCTACGCGATCTCGGGAACACCGTAATCGTGGTTGAGCACGACGAAGAAACCATGCGCGAAGCCGATCACCTGATAGATCTTGGCCCCGGTGCCGGCAAGCACGGCGGGCTCGTCATCGCTGAAGGAAGCTTCGATGCCGTCTCGCGCAATCCCGCGTCGATTACCGGTCGTTACCTGCGCGGTGAGCTGTCGATTCCGATTCCGTCCGAGCGTCGTCCGATGAATGCAGAGAAAGTCGTTCGCATCGAGGGTGCGCGTCATCACAACCTGAGAAACCTCGACGTCGACGTTCCTCTCGGGCTTTTCGTGGCGGTCACGGGAGTCTCGGGATCAGGAAAATCCACGC
>JALYJX010000236.1 GCA_030775065.1 Gemmatimonadota bacterium
GCATGAGCTCGGCGATGCAGCGCCTTGGTGTCTCGCTGCGGCCACACCTGAAGACAGCGAAATCGGCGGACGTCGCGCGTATGGCGGTCGCAGGCGAAGCGGGCGGCATCACTGTCTCTACGCTTGCCGAGGCGGAGTATTTCGCAGAGCGCGGATTTCGAGACATAACAATTGCGGCCGGCACGACGCCGGAGAAGCTCAACCGCATTCTTGGCTTTATTAGTAACGAGTTGATACTAAATGTGATAACGGATGATGTCGCGGTGGCCCGTGCGGTCGGCAGCCATCCCGCTCCTGTGCGTGCTTTGATCGAGATCGACTCAGGCGAAAGTCGAGGCGGCGTCGATCCGGAAAGTGACGCCGTGATCGAGATCGGCCGTGCTCTCGGAGAAAAACTGTCGGGCGTGCTGACCCACGCAGGCCATTCGTACGAGTGTCGAACGGTCGAGCAGGTGCGGGAGGTCGCGGAGCAGGAGCGCGTGGCCGTGACAAATGCCGCCGAGCGTTTGCGCTCGAGCGGGATGGCTTGCGAGACTGTGTCGGTGGGATCGACTCCGACCATGTCGCACGTCGAGCGGCTCGACGGCGTGACCGAAGCCCGGCCCGGGGTGTACATGTTCTGTGACCTGTTCCAGGCAGCTATCCGGTCGTGCACGCGCGACGACATTGCGCTGACGGTGCTCGCTTCGGTGATTGGATGCCGGCCGGATGCGAACCAGATTGTGCTCGATGCCGGATCGCTCGCCCTTTCCAAGGACCGGAGCACGGCGAACACGCCGGAGGACGCCGGATTCGGCTTGGTGTGGGATCTGGACGGCAAGCCAGGCTTCGGTGAATGCGTTATTCATGAAGCGTATCAGGAGCATGGAGTCGCGAGAGGTCTCGACGGCGGACTGAAGCTGCCATTCGACGACCTGAAGGTTGGGACCAAGGTTCGCGTCGCGATGAATCATTCGTGCCTCACGGCGGCGGCGCACGACCGGTATTACGTAGTGGACGGCAGCCGAGAAGTGATCGACGAGTGGGGACGGGTTAACGGCTGGTAATGGCGTGCGTCATCTTCCCCAGCTGCTTCGCCCTTGCCAGTTTCGCGCGGCGGTAGATTATCTGAATTGCAATTCACTCTATGCGGAGGTATGATGCCCCTCTTTCGTTCTCAAAGGATGATGGCCTCAACGCTGTTCGGGGCGTCACTGCTCCTGGTGGCGGGCTGCAGCCTCGACGTCGCAATGAACAATACCGGCCGAGTGCAGATCCAGGTGGCGGACACCAGCGGCAACCCGGTCCCGAATATCAACGCCGACCTTCTGCTCGATGACAGGACCACCGTCTGGACATCGACGACTACCGGCGCCGATGGCAAAGCCGAGTTCGGTGCCGCCGGCGGCGGAGTAACCGTCCGAGGGTACTACGTCAGGCTCCTGCTAACACCAGAGTGGGAAATGGCCACCGACGATTCGAACGACAAAGCAGTCATCGCATACGGTGGGACGGTGAGCGTCGTAAGCTTCAAGATTGCCAGGGTCGCGGCCCCGGTAACCTGAAACCGCTGCTACTCGGCCTTGGACTGATTCCGCTTCGTATCGGCCAGCTTGACGCTCTTGATGTTGACGAATTCCCTGATGCCGAAGGCGCCGAGCTCGCGGCCGTAGCCCGAGCGCTTCACACCGCCGAACGGAAGGCCTGGCTCGGACGCGACCATTCCGTTGATGAATACAAGCCCCGCCTCCAGCTCACGGACCAGCTGGTCACGCTCGGCGACATCGTTTGTCCATGCGCTGGCGCCAAGCCCGAAAGTCGTCGAGTTCGCCCTTTCGATGGCCTCCCCGACGTTCGACACTTTCCACACCGACGCGACAGGTCCGAAAAGCTCTTCATCCTCGGCGGGTGACGACGGGGGAATTTCAGCGAGCACAGTCGCCGCATAGTAGAAACCGGCTCGATCGAGCCGCTTTCCGCCGGTGAGAACCCGGGCGCCTGCCGCCACCGTTGCCTCGACCTGCTTCTCGAGGTCGTCGCGGATCTGCGCTGTCGCGAGCGGACCGAGCTGTGTCGAGGGCTCCATCGGGTCGCCTGTGCGAAGCGTTGACACGCGCTCGACAAAGCCGCGCATGAAATCCTCGTAAATCCTCTCGTGGATGATGAATCGCTTCGCGGCGATGCACGACTGGCCGTTGTTGATCATCCTCGCCGTCACCGCGGTTTCTACTGCGCTATCGAGGTCCGCGCTCGGCATGACGACGAAGGGATCGCTTCCGCCGAGCTCGATGACTGTCTTCTTGAGATTGCTGCCGGCGGCGCTCGCCACGGCCCGGCCGGCTCCTTCGCTTCCCGTGAGCGTGACCGCGGCAATGCGCGGGTCGGCGATGAGCTTCGCCACTTCGGATGATTCCACCAGAAGGGTCTGAAACACTCCTTCGGGGAAACCTGCGCGGCGGAAAACATCCTCGAGGGCGAGGGCACATTGCGGGACGTTCGACGCATGCTTGAGGACGCCGACGTTGCCGGCCATGAGTGCCGGAGCAGCGAATCGAATCACCTGCCAGAACGGAAAATTCCACGGCATCACGGCGAGCACGACACCGACGGGCTGGAATGAAACCCATGCTTTGCCGCCCTGAACATCCGCCGGCTCATCCGCGAGGAAGGACTCGGCGTGCTCGGCGTAGTAGCGGCAGGCCAACGCGCATTTTTCCGCTTCGGCGACCGCGGCGCCAATCGGCTTGCCCATCTCCATGGTCATGAGCCGCCCGAATTTCCCTTTCTCCGATTCGAGAATTCCGGCCGCGCGGAGCATCAATCGCGAGCGCTCTGCGAAGGACGTGCGGCGGTGCTCCAGGAAAGCCCGCGTGGCGAGAGCCAGGCGTTCGTCGACTTCCTGTTCGCTTGTCGG
This sequence comes from Gemmatimonadota bacterium, assembly GCA_030775065.1. Taxonomy (GTDB): domain Bacteria; phylum Gemmatimonadota; class Gemmatimonadetes; order Gemmatimonadales; family Gemmatimonadaceae; genus UBA4720. The sequence continues at coordinate 2,894 of JALYJX010000236.1, forward strand.
GGAGAACCTCCGAAGCGTCTCCGCCGTCGCTGGATTTACAGTCGCTATCATGATGAAACGGATTTAACAGATGGAACGAATCAGGAACACTCTCAAAATGATTAGAAGATTCTAACGAATCCCGTCTCTTATCCGTTCAATCGGTTCAATCAGTTTCTCATCTGTTCAGATCCGTTTTACTGGTACTGGATGTACATCGGTGGCGGAGTGAGCTTGAGAACTTCGCTCGGCGTGAGGAGTGGCTCGCCCTTCTTCGTATCGTTGTGGTAGAACAGCTTGAACCCGGTGAATTGAACCGGCTCGGCCTGGACGTAGTCACGGTATGAATCGTACTTGAGCCACGGATTTCCCCAGCCGTCCATGTCGATCACTACCTGCACGCCCGGATCGAGGCGGATGTTCTTCGAGCCGGTGAGCATGTTGCGCGTGAAGCGATGGATGACGAGAACCTTGGGCGGAATGTTGTTGGCGTTCACGATGTCGCTCAGGTAGCGTATCGTAAAGTTCACGTCTTCGGCGTTCATGGTTCCGATTTTCACCCCGGGCTTGTCGCCGAACTTCATGGAAAACTCCGGGTCGAGGCCAAGGTGAACGTTGGGTCGCTTGAGGAACTGAGCCAGCCTCGGAATCTCCTCCTGCACTGTGGACTTTCCTACCTGAACGTCGAGGAAGATGAGAGCGTTTCGCTGTGCTGCCCAGGATGAGACCTTCTCGACCAGAGTGTCGGGCATTCGAAGACGATATTTCCCGTCGCGGCCGGGAGCGCCCTGTGCGACCACTACTATTAGATGGAGTGCCGGCACAACCGGGTGTGCCGGGTCCGCCTTGTTCCACGCTGCGACTTCTTTGTCGAGGCGTGCGAGCATCTGATCAGGCGGAATCTCTCCGAGTATCCCCATTCTCCTCGACAGCGGATTGCCGTAGTACGCGACGATGCGCCGGCTCGGCAGAATGGCGCCGGGAAGCGGGGGCGCGGTGTTGACGGGCCATCGCGTCTCTTTCATTCCGGCGCGAATCGCCGAGACGAGAGCCAGGCTGTCCTTTTTGCTTCGGCCGGAAACGGAGGGAACGGTGATCGCGGGTTTTGCGCCGGCGACTGTGTCTTTGACTAGAGCCGAGTCGTTGCGCGCCGCCGGTGCGCCGACGGTGTCGGTCACGGCGACGGGATCGAGCGTCGGCATCGGCGATTGATCAACCGGGGGTGATGTCTTGCCCTCGTTGACGGCGCAGCTGCCGGCGGCTACAAGGAGGACGGCAAGGCCGAGCCCCGCCGCGGAGTATCGGGAGTTGAGATGAGTCACTGTCGTTGTGATTGGGGACTGCTGAAAACTAATACGCCTTCATAGTACCCGGTGAGCGTGGATTCGACACATGCGGACAGCGAGCAATATCACCTCAGCTGTACCACGAGAGGGGGGCCCTCCGGCTTCTCATTGTTCTTGCCGACTTCGATCAGATTGCGCGCCGGCTTGCCGTCGATCTGCAGAAAGAAGCGGAGCTCCGCCGGATCGCCGCCGACCTTGAAGCTGAACCCGTCTATATCGTTGTTCGTCAGCGCGTTGAAGACAATCCTGCGATCGCCATCCTTCTCGATTTTGTCCTGTTCCCTTGTCACAACCACTGGGGCCCGGCCGCGTGTTACCCGGGCACGACCGCGCGGGCCAACGACAACGTGACGCGCGCGCCCCGGATACAGCACCTTCGACTCCGATTCGACGTCGATCCGCTTGAGTGACTCGAGCTCTCCCGCATCGGTTGCCACCGAGCCGGTGAAACGCCGCATTGCGCCCCTGGTAGTCCAGCGAACGTTCCATCGCTCGCCGTCCTTCCAGATGTAGTATCCGAGATCGACTCCTTCGGAGAACGCGGGGCGGCCGTCGTACATCGCCGTCTGCGCATCTGCACGAGGTGAGTACAGCACGAGTAACGTCGCGACTACGAGCAAAGTTGTCCGCATGACATGATCTCCGACTCGAGGGAGGGGAGGGGTGGGTGAGGACGCAACGCCGCGCACCCGCACGCATCAGTAATTGGGCGTGCGATTCGACGAATGCTGATTGCGACGCAATAGTGTGACGCTCGGGACGGTGTTGCAAGCGGGCTGTTTGCCCCTCCCCGCTCTCAAGCCTCGAAGTCGGCCGCCAGCTGCATGATCTCCTCGCGTATTGCGGTGCGTTCGGCGACCAGCCGCAGGTAGCCCCAGCGCTGGAAACGCGACACGGCCACAGCCCTCGCGCCGGCGCGCAGCTCGTCGAGCCTCTCGAAAACCAGCAGGGCGACATACCCGCTGATTGGAGCCAGAAGAAGCGCTCCGCCACCTGCCAATGCATCAAAGCTGAAACCGACGGTGAGGGCGACAAGGATCCACGTGACGGGGAACAGCAATGCGCCGGCGATGAGCTTGATCGTAGCGACGATGCCTTCGTCGCCCCGTGACAGTCCGGTCGCGATGAATCCGACCATGCGGTACGCGGGGTAGTTGACAATGGCGCCGATCAGCGCGAGTGGAAGACCGAGTATCGGGAGGGCCAGTGCTCTGGCTTCGCCCATCTGGTGCGCGCCGCGGGCGGCGGCCGGCTTGAGCGTGTGCGGGTCGAGACCCGCCTCTCGCAGCTCTGTCTCATAGCGAGTGATGCGTGCCGTGATTGCTTCGAGACGCTCGGGTGCATGCGTGCGAAGCGTCGCATAGCCGGCCATGAATCGCCGGCGCAGCTCGAACTTGTCAACGAGGCGTGCAGCTGCCGCGGGGTCCTCGGACGAAAAAACTTCTTCCGCTCGCGCGACGAGCGCCAGTGCTTCGTGCTCGTCGGCCTGAAGCGTGACGTCATTGAGTGCACGCTCGATGCGATCCGTCACTGCGTGCACAGCATCGGACGGCGGCTCGCCGTTCGGTTTCAGCGGTGCGGGTGTCACGGAAACCGGCTCGCCGAAATAGAGGAGCGCAGAGCTTCGAAAGAGTCTCTTCGCTGTGTAGTAGATCCCGAGCGGTACAATCGTCAGCGGTGCCCCGTCGCTATTCATTGAGGTTGCGCCGAGTGCGATGCGAGCCGCACCGGTCTTGAGCGGACGGAGCTTTGGATCGTCGTGAGATGCGCCTTCGGGGAAAATGGCGATCACGCCGCCGCTGGAGAGAATCGAGCGAGCGCGCTCGAACGTCTGGCGATTCTTTGCCGGATCGAAGCCGCCGTCCTGGCGGCGGTAAACGGGAATCGACCCGAGTGCACGCACAAACCAGCTGATTACCGGCATCTGGAACAGAGGCGCCTTCGCGAGAAACGACACCGGCCGGGGCGATAGGCAGAGCAGGAAAAGTGGATCGATGAGGCCGTTGGGGTGATTCACGGCAAGCATTACCGGGCCATCTCGCGGGACGCGGTCGATGCCGGATATCTCGATCCGTGGAAAGAACACGCGCAGGATCACTCGTAGGACAGAACTGATAACTCTTCTCATTGCTTAACGT
>JALYJX010000237.1:0-5294 GCA_030775065.1 Gemmatimonadota bacterium
GCTAACGATGGAGGACACCTCCTCCTCGATGCGACGCAGAAGGATGATCTCATTCGCGCGGAACCGGCAGCAAGGCGATACATCCGCCCGTATTACGGTCCAGATGAGTTCATCAACGGTCAGGAGCGATTCTGTCTTTGGCTCGTGGGCGTCGCACCGAACGAGCTGCGCTCCATGCCTCGTGTCATGGAACGCGTTGAGTCGGTGCGGGAGGAACGATTGCAAAGCAAACGCCCGACGACAAAGGAATTGGCCAGAGTGCCCGCACTGTTCGGGGAAATTCGGCAGCCTTCGACGCGATACCTGGGGATACCCAAGACCTCATCAGAGTCACGCGCATACATCCCGATGGCGTTCTTGGAGGCCACTGACATTGCCGGAAGCGACATTTTCACGGTGCCGGGTGCCGGGCTCTGGCACTTCGGCGTTCTGACCTCGGGAATGCACATGGCGTGGGTGCGTTACGTATGCGGACGTCTCAAGAGCGATTTTCGCTACTCCGCTGGCATCGCGTACAACAATTTTCCATGGCCAGAGGAAACCACCCCCGCACGACAGAGGGCCGTCGAGAACGCTGCTGCTGCCGTCCTTTCAGCTCGGGCTCGATTTCCGGCTGCGAGCTTGGCCGATCTGTACGATCCGATCGCGATGCCAAGGGAGTTAGCTGCTGCCCACGCGTTGGTTGATCGTACAGTCGAGCGGTGCTATCGCAAGGAACTGTTCAAGAACGATCGAGTGCGGGTCGAGCTGCTATTCCAACTCTACGAAATGCTCACGGCGCCGTTAATGCCCGCTTTGTCAACGAGCTCCGCAAAGCCAAAGAAGCGCAAGGCGAGAACGTAGTGTTTCGTTTTGCCTGCGTACCCCGCCGGAGGCGTCGCTAGACTCGCGACGCTACCGCCGCCAGCGCCGAACTCGCCCTTTGTGCTTTGCTTCGAGAGCGAGGTGATAGGCGTGGAACTCTGGGCTGTCTTCGTCGCGAGTCGTACGCCCCACTTGGAAAGTCAAACCGCGTCGCTTCGGTCCGAACACTCGCGCGTACTCTCCCTGAAAAGCGAGAAGCGAGTCCGAATCGTCTGCGCTCGCAGGTTTACCGTATCCGTGCTGAGCGGGCTGCCTGCCGTACGGATCAAAGGCCTCCGAGCGACCGCCGCCGTAGAGGAGAAGCGTCTCCACTGTATTCTCGATTGAGCGTGGATCGGGCATGAAGAGGTAGCCGCCTCCGAGCTTGTCCCACATCGGCATGCGGATATACTCCTCGGGGAATAGCCAAGCAAATTCACCAGCAGCGACATAACGAAACGCGAGCTGCTTGATGACGAAATTGATCTCCATCACTTCCGTCTCGCTGAGCGCTCGCCCCGTTTGCACGTGCATGAAATTGAACAGCCCGCTCCTTCGAAGGAGGGCGGGATTGGGCCGATGGGTCATCGGATTGCCATAGGGATTTCGCGCCCACGGCAGATTCGTCAGCACCAGCATTTTGTCGAGGCTCAGCGGAAAGATGGTGTGACTAGCATTGAGCGTGACCTCCGGGTCGCGGTGTCCGCGACACTGCGCTGAGCCGGGAAAGCACGCACGGTTATAGGTCGTGACTGGATGATCCGACAAGATGAACTTGGTCGGTGACTGCGAGGCGTCGAGAATGGTCCACACACTCTCCGCCCATACTGCGCCGTAAAGATTCCGCAGCTTCTGCATCCCGATCAGCACCGCGTTCTTGTCCCGCACCTGCGCCAACTCCGACAGCTGAAGCAGCCCTTTCGGGGTTCGCAGCTTCTGAAGGCTCAGGTACGGGATGAACTCCTGGAAGGCTTCGTGCTTGACGCTTGGATGCCGGAAGTTCGTCCAGTACTCGACAGCGGCACGTCCTTCGGTGTCAACGCGCCCGAAGAATAGCTTTTCGATGTCAGTGTTGATCCAATTCCCAAATTGCGTTGTGTAGAGGTCAGTCTCGAAGAAGCAGCTTGCGGGTCCAAGTCGCCTGACCGCCGCGCGCGTGTGTGTGTTGCCGCCGCGCGTGACACGCTCCGGGCGCAGATCCAGGTAATAATACTTCCGCTCTCGAGAAGTCAGCGGGATGAAACGCTTCTGATACCACTTGGGCACGTAGTGGTTGTTTCGAAAATCCTGCATCGGAATGAATACGCTCTCCGGAATAGCGAAGGTGCAAACGGCCAAGCAGTCAATTTAGCACTGACATTTGCCCCAACATGTGGAGCATTTGTTGATTGGCGCTACGTATTGTCGATTGCAGCGCGCTGATATTGATTGAATAAATCGAAGCACAAGACAGCCGCAGTTCAAAGCACGGCGAAGTGTTAGGTACACGAGGACCGGGCAGCGGGAACTCACACGGCCACGACGTAAAGTTCAACTCCTGCTGGGCAGATTTCACGCCCGCCTTGCACTCCGTGCGTTCATGAGCGATGCGAAGACGTTGATCAAACTCGGGCGAGATGCCGATCACCGAGACGCGGGAGCCAGGCGCCTTGAGCAAGCGGCACGAGACGCTTGGGCGGAAGGTGCACGCGGGAAGCGTTGGACCTTGTGGGTGCGCTTGTCATTCGCAACGCCAGTCTCCCCCATCACGGCGGAGAAGCACGTAACGAATTGGGCGACGCAATTCAGATCGGACGTACCCGGCGCTGCATTTCTGGTGGGCTTTCACACCGACACCGCACGTACACATGCTCATGCTTTGGTCTTCATACCGCGCCGATTGACGGACCCACACTATCCTGTCGGTATCTCGATTGTTGGCTGGTCTTGGATCGCGTGGTTGCAACTGCGCTGGAGGCGTGGACAAGTCTGGGCTGAACCTTACGACCCAGGCATGATCAGCGGCACGCGCGGAGCGGCGGCTTACCTGGCGCGAGATCCCGGCTCGGTGGTGGAGTTCGGCAAAGCGCCCCCCCGGTGAGAGCGAGGATGGGAAAAAGGAAAGAGAGAAACTCGATTGACCTTTCTCACGCCTGTGATTGATTCAATTTAGGCCTACACAACAATGCATTCCGAAGGCTCCCCGGCACACGTCGTGTCGGGGCTTTTCATTAGTGGGAGCAGATACCATGGCGAAGACGATCAGGCTTGAAGACCGGCTAAAAACTCCGGTGATCACTCAAGTGCCACTCCGCGTGCGTGAGCAGATGGAGAAGATGGCTCGCCAACGAAAGGTCTCCTTGTCAGAGATAGGGCGCCGCGCGTTGCAGGCATACGTGGAGAAAGAGGCATGACTAGAGCGGCTGCACCCGTGCGCGCGTGCAAGCCCCGCAGGCATATGCGTCACCTGAATCACGATCAGGAAACGACAGATGGGGAAAGACGTTTCCTACGAAGGGGTTTGCCCCCGATTGCGCGTGCAGGCAGGGCGATCGCCAATAGTCAGCGTCGCAGTTCACCAATAGTCAACGACCCTTCGTCCTTGTGGGACCTCACGCCCTCGGATAGCCGCGAACACGGCCGTAGGTCGGTACTGTCGTCGATCGCCCCGCATGCTGTCAGGCAAGGGCCCTTCCTCGTCGTTGTGAGGTGACGTGAGCGGCCGTCCGCCCTATCCGAAAGGCGATCCTCGAGCACGCGCCGCCGGAAAGAAAGGCGGGGCGGTGACTGCCGCTGCTCGAAGAGCAAGCACGACCGCCTATGCGGGCACGATCATCGACCTGATGGATGCGGCGGGCATGACGGGCGCAGAATGGTTGCCGTGGCGTGCGTTCTGGAAGAGTGTCTACGCGTTGCAGATGTCTCCTGACGAGTTGGCGATCTACCAGCGTCACACGAAGCGTGACGCTCCTCCGAGTGAGCCAGTCGAGGAGGCGTTTATGCCGGTAGGTCGCGGCGCGGGAAAGACTCGTAACGCCGCGCTCAATGCTGTCTTCCGCTCCATCAGCTTCGACCCCTCACGTGTTGCTCCCGGTGAGCCCGTGACCGTGCCCTTGATCGCGAAAGACCGCAAGCAGGCGAAGCAGGCGTTGGGGTATGTGCGCGGCTTCTGTCAGTTGGTGCTCGTTGCCCCGTACGTGTTCAGAGGCGAGCTCGCGGAGACGGTGGAGTTCCGCACGGGTGTCAACGTGGAGATCATGACCGCGAGCTTCCGAGGCTCACGCGGCTACACCTGTCCGACGGCGGTGTGCGACGAGGCCGCGTTCTGGTTCGACGAGGGCGCGAACCCTGACAGCGAGATACTCACGGCCATACGTGGGACGCTGGGCCGTGTACCTGGAGGACTGCTACTGGTGCTGTCGTCACCATACGCACCACGCGGCGAACTGCACGCCGCTGTCGAGTCGTACTGGGGGCGTGAGGAGGAGAGCGTGCGCGACGACGTGCTCGTGTGGAATGCGGACACATTGTCCATGAACCCGACCTACTCCACACGGGCCATTGCGCGAGAGTTTCGGAGGGACGCTGTGAGCGCGGGCTCGGAGTACGGCATCGGTGGTTTCGTATCCTTCCGCCAAGGGCAAGCGGCGTTTTTCGATGAAGCGCCACTGAAACAAGTCGTCGCCATAGCGCGGCGCGAGTTGCCCCCAGAGGAAGGCATCCAGTACGTGGCCTTCGTTGATGCGGCAGAGGGATCGCGCTCAGGTGACAGCATGAGCTTGGGCATCGCACACCGGGAGGGCGCAACGGCAGTGCTCGACGTTGTGCGCGAAGTGCAGCCGCCGTTCAGCCCGGGCCAAGTGATCATAGCGACCTTCGCTCCGATCCTGCACGCCTACGGGTGTCGTGAGGTGAAAGGCGACAATCACGCCAAGGGTTTTGTGTCGGCGGCGTTCGAGGGAGAAGGAATCAAGTTCGTCGCGTCGCTGCTCAGCAAGAGCGACATCTACGGCGAACTCCTGCCGCTGGTGAATACAGGCGTCATCGAACTGCTCGACCTCCCCGTCTTGCGCACGCAACTCTTGGCGCTGGAACGACGGTCGATGCGGGGTGGGCGGGATTCCATTGACCATCCCCGCGGTGGGCACGATGACGTTGGCAATGCGGCTGCTGGTGCGCTGGTGCATGTCACTGGCGTGGGCACGAAGAAGAAAAAGCCCGTGCGCTTTTCCGGCGATAGTCGATCGCGCGACCAACGTCGCAACCCGCACGACGAGATGCGCGAGCTAATCGCGGGAACACATCAGCGCTTGGACGCGCAGGCGCAGCTCGATTGGGAGAGAGCGCGTGCAGCGGACGACGAACCAATGTCGAGCGCACCTGTGTGGCACGTGCACACGCAGTAGTCAAACCTCAAAGGAGAATACCGCTATGAGAAGCCACGTTTTTTTGACACCAATGACTCCGGACGG
>JALYJX010000237.1:5304-6322 GCA_030775065.1 Gemmatimonadota bacterium
ACGGAAAGCCCGGCGAAGTGAAGGAGTTGGTGTTCAATGATGAAGCGCCGAGGCAGTTCGTGGCGCCAGTTCCTTATTTCACAACACAGGCCGACACCGTCACCGAGTTGGAAAAGGAGCGTGACGCGCTCATTGCCTCACTGCCCAAGCTAAAGGGCGGTGCCAGGTCGAGAGCGGACCACAGCATCCGACTCCTTGAGCGCGAGATCAGGGCAGCGCTAGACATGGAGGAAGTTGGTCGACGCAATGCTGAGCGCGTTCGTGAGCGCGAGCGTCAGCAGGTCGGCGCAGATTCCCCGTTCGCTCGCCAGACATTGGCCGAGCCAGTGGTGTCAACAGTAGCGGGCGTGAAGGCCGTTGTAGGAAGGGCACCGGCGCAAGCGGGGCCGACAGTCAGGGCCTACGCCGCACAAGGAAAGAAGGCCGTGGAGGATCGGGGGATGTTTTTTGGCCCGACCATCTTGGTACGGTGAAAGAAAATTCCCCGATTCGGCGCGTCCTTTGGCGTCGGCTGGTGCGTGGTCCAGTGGGGAGTACCGCGAAGTCGCCTCTACGTCTGCGAAGGAGACAAAGGCGGCGGACCGATGGCACGTGCGCCTGAGTGGGTCATGCCTCTCGGGTTTCGGTGCAACTCCGAACGTCGGCTTGGTGGGTGAAGGTATTTCGTGCACGATTCAACATTGAGGACTGAGAACATGGCAAGTCGTGAAGTAGATAGCGCCTACGGCGCAGCTCCGACGAGAAGTGAGAAAAAGAAAAGTGCCGTCGATCTGCTGGCAGAGAAGCGTCAGGCAATAGACACGGCACGAAAGAACTACACCGCAGCGAAGTCTGCACGCGACGAGCAGGCAATGTCAGACGAGAGTCGCCGCATCGACCAGCTGAAAATCCTTATCTCCGAGCTTGAGCGTGAAGCAGCAGTCGAAGTCGAAACCGCCGGCCGGACGGAAGCGGAGAATCGGTTGCTTGGCATCAAGCGCGCTTATGGTTCCACTGTCGCTACCTATCAGGACGACGA
>JALYJX010000238.1 GCA_030775065.1 Gemmatimonadota bacterium
GTCCTGGCGGGCCTGCTCGCTGGACTCCAGGGTTTCGGAGTCGGCCTCGCCTGCTGGTTACCCTTTTATATTGCGGGGTGGCTGGGCGCGGGGGATGTAAAGCTGTTCGCCGCGACGGGATTCTGGCTCGGTCCGTTGCGAACGTTGGAGGGGGCAGTCATTGCCGCAGTGGCAGGCGGCGCATTGGCGGTGGTGTGGATGGTAGTGACTTACGGCATGCGTCGGTCGGCTTCGACTTTGTCGCTGGCCGTGTCGGTTCCATCTATCCTGGCGACTACCGAGTCGTCGGAGCGCACTCGCAGGACGTTGCCTTACGGCGTCGCCCTCGCGCTCGGTGCGCTCGGCGCGGGATGGTTACCAGGCGGGTGGTTGTTTTGATGCGGGCGGGGCGCGACATCGGGATTTCCAAACGACCTTACGTTAACATTGCGGAGGCGGGTTGTTCGAGCCGCTCGCCTCGATCAGTAACCAATACGGGAAGGTAGCATGGGCGGACGATTCAAGATGATTTTCTGGGGCGCGCTGATTGTCGCTTCCGCAGCAACGTTTGGCGCGTATCGGCTGCTCTCCGCAAAAAACGATACCGGGAAGATCGTGACCAGGCCGGTGATCGTCGCTGTCCTGGATATTCCTGAAGGGCTGGCCGTGGAACGTACGCACGTGAGTGTTGCGACGTGGCCCGCCAATACAGTTCCAGTCGGGGCATACTCCACGATTGATTCAGTCGTCGGCCGGGTCACTCGTGTGAATGTTTTCAATGGTGAGCCTATTGTGCCTGGTCGTCTCGCCCCGCCCGGAACCGGCCCCGGCCTCGAGCTCAAGATCCCGCCGGGACAGCGGGCCATGGCCGTTTCAGTTAACGACGTCGCCGGAATCAGCGGGCTGTTGCAGCCCAACAGCCGGGTTGACGTGATGGTTACCACCGGGGACATAGCCACCGGGAAAGCAACGGCAAAGCTGTTCATGTCCAACATGCGCGTGCTATCGGTCGGAACCGCCATTCAGCGCGACGCCTCCGGGAAGCCCATGCCGGCAGCCAGCGTTACGCTCGGCGTTACACCTGACGAAGCGGAGCGGCTTGCGATTGCGATGAACCAGGGCGCAATCCAGCTTGTGCTGCGCGGCTACGGTGATCCGGACAGCGTGAAGACGCGGGGGGCAACGACTACGGACGTTCTCAATCAGCTGCGCGGGACGATGCCCCCACCTATTGACGTTGTGCCACGGCGGACTGTCGCGCGCTCGACCCCCCGCCCTGCCCCGCCCCCTCCCGTGATCGTGATGCGTCCGCCGCCGCCACCGCCACCGCCGGACTCAGTCGTCGTGCACGTGTACCGTAGTGGAAAGGCCACTCCGGAGAAGTTTGACACCACCAGGAAACGCTGAGGGGAACGCTCCCCCCAGGACAAGCTGCTGACCATGCCCACTTCATTCTGGAGGTCCGTCTGAGAATCCCCGCCCAACTGCGCACCGTTTCTTCCGGACTCGGGTTGATGGCCCTCGCCGCCGCCGGTACCGCGCGTGCCCAGGCCACGCCGACTGTCGCAGCCGTGCAGTCCGACCCGATCACGCGCGTGGACCTCCCTGTTGGACGGGCCTATCCGCTCACTACCACGGTGGCGATCACCAGAGTCTCGATTACCAACTCCGAGATCGCCGACGTAATTGTGATCAGCGCTCGTGAGCTGGTGATCAACGCAAAACTGGCCGGGGAAACGGATGCGCTGCTCTGGCTGGCCAACGGCACTCGTCAGCATTTCCGCATTTCGGTGCATTCGCCCTCGGACCGGCTGCAAATCGCTCTCTACATCAAGATGGCCGAGGTACGGCGCAGCTTTCTACGGACAGCCGGCCTTTCGGTCCGTTACAGCAACGCGGGCACCCGGGTCGGAACAGGCACTTTCAGCACTGACAACAACTTCACCCCCGACGGGAAAATTATTCTTTCGTCAGCTGGCTTTTTCACCGTGCTAAGCGATTTCGGCACGAAGAACCTGCTCGCGCTTCTGGATGCGGAAGAATCAAAAGGGCTGGCGAAGACGCTGGCCGAGCCGCACCTGCTCGCCGGCAACAAGGAAGAGGCGACGTTCCTCGCCGGCGGCGAGGTTCCCATACCGGTAGTTCAGACGGCTGGCGCCCCAGGCGGCGTCACGCCAGTCACGATACTCTTCAAGGAATTTGGAGTAAGGCTCCGCTTTATCGGTGAGATCGTCAGCGACAGCCTGATCAAGCTCAATGTGAGGCCCGAGGTCTCGAGCCTCGATTTTGCGAACAGCGTACTTCTTTCCGGCTTCAGGATTCCTGCATTCCGTACCCGGCGTGTAGAGACGACGGTTGACGTCCAGCGCGATCAGAGCATGATTATCTCGGGGCTGTTCAGCGAGGAGGCGGAGCGCGTGCGCACCGGTATTCCGTATCTACAGGATATACCAATCCTTGGCGCGCTTTTCTCGAGCACGAGGTGGCAGAGCAACGAGACCGAGCTGCTTGTCGTGGTGACGCCCGTCCTCGTTGATCCGCGCGACCCTCGCCCGCAGGATGTTCTTCGACTGCTCCCCGACACGGCACTGCCGGCGCGTGAGGCGATTCAGAAAAGACTGCAGCCCGGCAGCAGGCCGCCTTCACCTATCATCCGCTGAGATACACACGCTGATGCAACGACGAGCCCTGATCGCTGACAACGCTGCCGGTCCGCAAAACGGTGCGGACGCGGTGCTCGCGCGCTTCGGGTTCGTGCGGACTGCCCACGTTCCTTATCGCGCGGATGCATTCCTGCGTATGCAGGACGAACGTTTCGATCTCGTGATACTGCCGCTGCAGGATATCACTCCCGGTGAATTGCTCGCTCTCGAGCGTGAGATGCGGAGGGATTCGGGCGTGTCCGTGATCGGGACGGCACCGGCCGCCGATACGGATATGATCATTCGCGCGATGCGGGCGGGCATTCACGAGTTCCTTGTCTACCCACCCTCTTCCGAGGAGCTTGCCGGATCCGTCGATCGCCTGGTGCGGCGGTCGAGCGAGGATGTGGAGCGGGGAGAATTGATCGCGGTGTACAGCGGCAAAGGTGGACTTGGCAGCACCAGCGTAGCGGTGAACCTCGCCCACGCCTTCGCGAGCCACCGTACCGACGCCCGCGTGGCACTCGCCGACCTCGTAGTGTCGGGTGGTGACGTTCGGGTTTTTCTCAACCTGAAGCCGGCCTACGATCTGAGCCATCTCGTAGCGAAAGGAAGTCAGGTTGACGGTGAGCTTCTGAACTCCATCCTCAGTCCCTGTCCGGGCGGCGTATGGGCCCTGCCAACGGGTGAAAACCCGGAGCCGGAAGAGATATTCGACGCAGCTTCCATTGGCTCGATCCTGGACCTTCTCCGCCTCCACTTCGCCGTGACGGTAGCTGATTGCGAGCACCATTTGAGCGAGCGAACACTGGTCGCGCTCGACTCCGCCGATACAATCATTCTCATTACGCATCTCTCGGTGGCTTCCCTCCGGAGCACGCAGCGCACGCTTGGTCTCTGCCGGCGCCTCGGATATAACGAGAACAAGCTCTGCGTCGTCGTGAACCGGTATCAGTCGGCGGATGTGCTGCCGATCAAGGATGCCCAGGATCTACTGAAGTGGCCGATCTACTGGCAGCTGCCGAATGACTACCGCCTATCGGCTGCATCTCTGACCAAGGGAGTGCCGGTGGCGATGGAGGATCCTGGCTCGAAGCTGGCCCGTAGCTACCAGGCACTTGCCGCGAAACTCGGCGGTACGCTGGGCACACCCGGCGGCATGGGAGCGTCCCGGAACGGCAAGCCCGGATCACGAATAAGGCAGATTCTCGGTTTTGAAAGGAGAGTTGGAAATGTCACTTAGGGATCGTCTCACCAGGCGAAACGGGGGCGCGCCGGTCAAGCCTGCCGTCCCCGTGCCCGTCGCCGCCGAGCCGCGGCAACCAATGACACCGCGCGGATCTGTCCCCACGGTGACCTCGGGAATGTATGGCCGGCGGATCGAAGACGAGGTCCTCTCCGCAGTCGATCGCGTAAAGATCGATCTGCATCGAAAGCTCATCGAGAGACTGGACCTCGAGGCACTGGAGCGTATCACCGACGAGCGCGTCGTGAATTCGGAGATTCGCGAAGTTGTCACCGAGCTCCTTCGAGATGAGCCCACTCCGCTCACGGTAGCAGACCGTGAGAGCATCATCGAGCAGGTTCTTTACGAGATCACCGGACTCGGTCCGATCGAGCCGCTTTTTCGCGACCTCAGCATAAGCGACATACTCGTCAACGGCTCGAAGGAGATCTTCATAGAGCGCGGCGGAAAGCTGCTGCGCGTCTCGGCGACTTTCCGGAACGATGCTCACGTGCTGGCAGTGATCGACCGCATAGTCAGCCGGATCGGCCGTCGTGTGGACGAATCCTCCCCAATGGTGGACGCCCGTCTGCCGGACGGCTCGCGAGTCAACGCAATCATTCCTCCGCTGTCGATTGACGGTCCAGTGCTGTCGATTCGCCGATTCGGTGCCGACCTTTCAATCGAAAAGCTGATTGAAGGCGGGGCGCTGACGGATGACATGGCCAAAATGCTGGCCGGCTGCATCGCGGCGCGCCTCAACATGCTGATCTCTGGTGGCACCGGCGCAGGAAAAACGACGTTGCTCAACGCTTTGACGTCGTTCATTCCGGCCGACCAGCGAATCATCACAATCGAAGATGCCGCCGAGTTGCGACTGCAACAGGAGCACGTTGTCCGTCTCGAGACGCGCCCGCCGAACGCGGAGGGACTCGGTGAGGTCAAGGCAAGCGACCTGCTCAAGAACGCTCTCCGTATGCGCCCGGACCGCATTATCGTCGGAGAGGTTCGCTCAGCCGAAGCGCTGGACATGCTCCAGGCAATGAACACGGGACACGAGGGATCGTTGTCCACGATTCACGCCAACAGCCCACGTGACGCCTTGTCTCGCCTCGAGACGATGATTCTGATGGCCGGCTCCAATCTTCCCGATCGCGCGATGCGCGAGCAGATCACTTCCGCACTCGATCTCATCGTGCAGGTGAACCGCCTTGCCGATGGCAGCCGCAGGATCGTCAGCATCGTCGAAATCACAGGCATGGAAGGACCGGTCACGGCCACTCAGGAGATTTACCGCTTCAGGCGGATGGGCATCGCGCCGGACGGAACCGTCACGGGCGCATTCGAGGCCACGGGCATCCGGCCGGCCTTCAGCGACCGACTCGCCATCGCCGGTGTCGAGCTGCCGCTGAACATGTTCACCGAGGCGGGCGGGCGATGATTCTCGGTTTGATCGCTGTTTTCCTCGCGACCGCTTCGATCCTGGTCGGGGCGTATGTATTCCTGAACCGCAGGACACTGGCCGACGCTGACGTCGCACGTTCGCGGCTGACGAAGGTCGAGATCGATCGTACCTGGACCATCCTCAAAGACATCCGATCGAGCGAATCAGCCTTGGTCGAGCGTATGCTCTCGGGGCAAAGCTGGGTTGAAGGGCTCGCTACGCAGCTTCAGCGGACCGGAACGACTCTCCGACCTGGCACGTTTGTAGTCATCGTTGTGGCCAGCGGCATGGCCGCCATGGCACTGGCCGCCCGGATGGAAAACATCCTTCTGGGACTGCCGGTGGCCATCTTCGGCTGGGGCGCGCCCTTTCTGTGGATGCGCTGGAAGCAGCGGCGTCTGCTGAATGCCTTCGAGACTCAGCTTCCGGACGCCATAGACATGCTGGTAAGCGCGATGAAGGCCGGGTACTCTTTCCAAGCGGCGACGCAATTCATCGGCGAGGAGATGATTGCGCCAACAGGTCCCGAGTTTGCCCGTTTTTACGACGAGCAGCGACTCGGCATTGACGTTCGCCAGGCCCTGCTGAATCTTCAGGACCGCGTCAATAGTCTCGACCTCAAGATGTTCGTTACCGCGGTTCTGATTCAGCGCGAGACCGGCGGCAACCTGGGCGATGTCCTCGCGAACCTCGCGGACCTCATTCGCGGGCGACTCGCCATGCGGGGGCACATCCAGACGCTGGTTGCCGAGCCCAAGATGTCCGCTCGATTTCTCTCCGTTATGCCTGTCATCGTCTTCTTTCTTATCACCGCTGTCAGCCCGGCCTTCGTGAGACCGCTTACGGCCAATCCCACGGGCCGGCTGATGCTCGGAACCGCGGTCGTAATGGTGGCTATCGGGTACATGGTGATGATGAAAATCGCTGACGTGGACATCTGAGACCATGCTCTTCTTCCTTATCGGCCTCGTATGGGTGAGTGTCGGCGGACTGGCGCTGGCGGTGTATCTGTGGCGCC
>JALYJX010000239.1 GCA_030775065.1 Gemmatimonadota bacterium
CGCTGGCGACGCGCGCCGACCATACGAGTATCACTGGCGCGACGACCAGATCGCCGATCATATCCCCAAGCCACCACGCGCGCCAGGTCTCGGCCAGCTCGCTCGAGGAGATGATGCCGCCCAGTTGAAGGCTGAGCACGCCTATCGTGGCGCTGACCGCCGTGCTCATAACCGCCGCGATGACCAGCAGGCCGAACGCATCTATCAGCCTGTCGAGCGTGCGTTGGAAGTCCGGTATCCGCCGAAGCGCGTACGCTCCAAGGAGCGCTTCCAGCGTATTTCCCAGCGTGATGCCAAGGGCGACCGGTATCGGAGCGCCCGTCAATACGTTGGCGACGAACGCTCCGATGGCGACTCCGGGCCAGAGTCGATACCCGCGGATAAGAAGGGCCGCCAACGCGATTCCCGTCGGCGGCCAGACGAGCGTTGCAAAACCGCCCACAGCGTCGAGCTTGAGGCCTGCTCGCGCCGCGAGAATGTAGAGCGTCGCAAGCATGAGAATTTCGGCGGCGAACGCTGCCTGCTTCTTCACATCGGTCGTCGCGCGCTCGATGTGAAGGAACTCCTTGAATTCACGAAAGACGGGGGACCGTCAGTCGCACCATCATTACGTTCCGGGAGTGACCGAGAATCCGTCGACGTGCACGTCGAGGTTATGGTTCACCCGAAGGCCAACGATGCCCGACGTACCCGAGTGTGGCCCACCCGAATCGATCTGCGACCGCGGCAAGCTGTTCACTTCGACGCCGTTCACGAGGAACGAGAGCTTGTCGGCGCCGACGACCACCGAAAGTGTGTTCGTCGACTTTCCGCTCGCGTCGATCGCCTTTACCGCCGGATTTGCTGTCCAGTCGATGATCTTGTGCACCGTCGAGTCATTTGCCCGGTGGTTGATGAGATATTTCCCATCCTGCCGAGCGACGAAGTAGAGGTAGCTCTGGTTCGGCGTTTCGAGGTTCTGCCCGGAAATAAGAATCCCGTACCCCTCCGGGTGAGCGGCTGCCTTCGTCTGCGTGAATGTCGACGTGACCGTGTAGTTGCCCCTGGCCATGTTGGCAGGATTCCAGTAGATGGCCGCCGGTCCGGAAGTAACATGGAATCCCGGTCCCATCCCGACGAACTTCGCTTCCGAAATGTTCCTTCCGGCTTTCGCCGCCTGCGGATCGATGCGCCCGGTCCATCCGGCCATCTTGACTCCCCCATCCGCTACCGTCTTGTCAGGGTCCTTCGCCTGGGCGCCAAGCGCACCGGCCGTGAAACAGAGACCCGCAATCGCTGCTGTCAGAACCCTCATGCAACCTCCGGCAGAATAAAAGAGAATGGTTTTAACTCAACCGCCTGAACCTCGACAAGCGGGAATGTGCGCACCGGACGTGAAAAATTCCATGTCGCCGCGCTCAAATGGTCCGCTCAGCGCTTGACCTGCTCCACGTAAAGGTCCGCGAACTCACGCTTCAGATTCGCAACCTTCGGCGCGTCGTGGATCATGATATACGGCTGGTAGGGATGCTGCGCCGCGTAGTCCTGATGGTATGCTTCGGCGACATTGAAGCGACCGAGAGCGGAAACCTCCGTCACGATCGGCCGCGGGAATGACTTTGCCTTTGTCAGCTGATCGATGTACGCCTTGGCGACCCGTTTTTGCGAGTCGCTCGCGTAATAAATCGCCGAGCGATAATGAGTTCCGACATCGGGACCCTGGCGATTGAGCTGAGTCGGATCGTGAGCTACGGAGAAAAAGACGCGCAGCAGCTGACCGTAAGTCACCCGCGACGGGTCGTACACAACCCGCACCGCCTCGGCATGTCCCGTCGTCCCAGTGGTCACTTGCTCGTAGGAGGGTGACACCACGCTACCGCCGGTATATCCCGACACTGCCGACTTGACTCCTTTTACATGCTGGAATACCGCCTCGATGCCCCAGAAACAGCCGCCCGCGAAGACCGCGGTCTGCTCTCCCTTCGCGGACGCCAGCGGCTCATCCACGAGCGGGCTGGGCAATGGTCCAGGACGCTCTGCGCCGGCGGCTGCTGCCCGGTTGTCGAGGACGAGAACGATTCCTGCTACGATGAGAAGAGCGAAAAGAGCGCGGCTGATATTTCCGACCATCGGGACCTCGACTGTGGCGTGTATCTATTGAACGCCGCTCATGCGCAAACGGTTCTTTCCATTGGTACACCGCGGGGCGATAGCAGGTACGCCGACCACGCCATTCTGTGTAGAAAGCTACACGCGAAATTCGGGCCCCCGCTACGGGATGTTAAACGGAAAGCTCCTGTCACATTCACGCGCTTCTGATCCGTTCCGATCTGCCTCATCAGTTTTCCGGGACAGCAATCCGGCACCGGTGTACGTAGACAAGTTGACGACCCGAATTCAGGCGAAATAGCTGCCTGAACAGCCCGATCGACCCAACAATGACCTTAGTGGAGTACTCGATGTCCAAACGCCGCAATTTCGCCGCCGTGATGCTTCCCGCTGTTTTCGGCGCGATCGCTCTTCAATGCACGCCGTCCGATACAGACGCCGCAACAGCGGCCAGTGTGAAATCGGGGTCGAGCTCCGTAGCTGTCCCCGCTCAGGCAAAGGGCTCGAGCGTTGCCGGGCTTCGCTTTGTCGTCGCTCCGATGGGTAACGAAGTCAGATACCGGATTCGTGAACAGCTTGTGAGGGTGGATCTGCCCAACGACGCAATCGGCAAGACTTCGGAGATAACGGGCGCCATCGCGCTGACCACGAGCGGTGAGATCATCCCGGCTGAATCGAAATTCGTCGCCAGCGTCGGCTCGCTGAAGAGCGATCGCGACCGCCGCGACGGCTTCGTGCGCAGAAATGTTCTCGTGACGGATCAATATCCAACGGTCGAGTTCGGCCCGACGGCGTTTCGCGGACTTCCAAAGTCACTCCCGACTTCCGGCTCACACAGGTTCGACGTCGTCGGAAACCTGACGGTGAAGGGAGTAACGAGGCCCACGACGTGGCGAGTGAATGCCGCGGCAAGGAATGGACAGGTGACGGGGAGTGCATCGACGGCCTTCACGTTCGCCGATTTTAACATCGAGCAGCCTCGCGTACCGATCGTGCTGAGCGTGGCCGATACGATCAAGCTGGAGTACGACTTTACACTGGTCCAGCAGAACTAACGCTGAAAGACGACTGCCGCCGCGGTAAACGACCACGGCGGTGAGCCGGACGAAGTCTCATCAAAGCCGCTGCGGCCCTACGGCCTGGTCGACTGTCTGCTGGCGGTCGAACGCCTCGTTCCAGTCGATCTCGGGCGCGACCTCGTCGTCGGCGAGCGAAAGGGTTCCGAGAGCGCGCTCGATTACGGGTCGGCCGAGCTCATCCGGTAACGCCCGCCCGAATTCCAGCTCGGCGCGCCGGCACAGCCGCTCCTCTTTCGCCCGGTCGCGCTCCGCGCGCTTGACGCCCATCAGGTCGACGCGCGCGTGAATTCCTTCGTGCACGATCGACGAAGCCACCGTTGCGGGCGACACGTCGCGCCGCGCGAGGAACGTGAGCTCCGTCATGCAGGTGCGCTCGTCGGGAAAATACGCGCCGCGGCAAGGGAAGCGTGCAACCAGGAATTGATTCAGATCACGCTGGAGATGACGCAGGCGCCACGGCTGGTAGCGCTCGATGAGCGCCAGCGAATCGTCGAGCCTGGCGAGCACTTCACTCGTCGAGATATCCTGGCGACTGTTCTCCACGAGAACGCGAAAGCCGCGAACCTCGTGCGTCTCAACGCTCCCGCCGACTGACGCACTGTCGGCGGGACCGGCGATCCACCTCAACAATTTTTCTATCATCGTGCCTCGATCGTGCTACACCAGGCTCAAAGCTACAAGCGGCTCGCCTACGTTGGATTCGCAGGCGTATTGGGATTGGTGGCCCGTACGCTCGCGGGGTACGGCAGCCACCGAACCTTCGCCAGCGAGATTCTTCCGAAGCGCCGCTCATCGGCCCAGTGCAAACCGGTCGAGAACAGCGAATACGTTCGCTGCAGAAAAATTTGATCGAGCAGCGCGGCCTGCGTTGGGAGATCGGCAGACGTCTTTCCGCCGAGCCCCGCGCGTGCCCGCACGATGTTGATCTGCGCGACCGCTTCCGGCAGCCGGCTCGTTCTCGCCAGCGCCTCGGCACGAATGAGCGTCAGCTCGTCCTGAGAAAAAACCGGAATCGGCGAGACGTTCGTCGTGAAAAGGTTTGTCTCGAATGTCCCCGCGCCGCCAAGCGCTGCGAACGCAGTCGGCAGGGTGTTGAGCGCCACTCTCGCATCGCCGGCCTCGGCGTTGGTCCGGTATCCCGAAATCGCGCCGAAAAACCTCGTGCTATGATAGTGGATGAAAAGGGGATTGAGATCAGTCCCGGCAAACGTGATCACAGCGCTGGCGGTGCCCGGAACTTCGTTGGCGAAAGCGAGCGCAGCGTCGTAGCTGCCGGCGGCGAGTGAATACCGCGCCTGCATCGCGCGAATCGTGTTCAGCAGATCGAAGTTCGGGGCCAGCAGGGAGCCGGTGAAATCGGTTGTAAGGGTCGTGCCTGTCACGTCGGCTCTGGCGCTTGCAAGCAGCGACAGGACTTCCGCGAGCGCCGTCGCTCTGTCTGCGAACGCCGGCTCTGGGCCCGTCTCAACCGGAATCTGCTCGAATGCTTCGATGAGCGTCCCGAATGCCATCGCCTTGTGGAGCTTGGCGAGTGCCACAATGCCCGCCCGCGTTCCGGGCGCAAACGTGAGATTGTCGATGTTGTCGAGAATGTCGTTCGCCGATTTGACTACGGCGTAGTTCTTCGCCCAGATGTCGAGCAGATCTACATTGGTGACGTCGATGGCTGAGTTCGCGCCGGCCGGGAAGTTCTGGAACTCGCGCGTCGTGGACTGTGTCGCGCTCGTGTTTCCAAGCTCGCCCGAGACGATACCGGGAACATAGATGTTCTCTTCCATCGCGTTGCCATAGCGCCCCTGGAGTCCAATCGTCAGAGCGCGGATGCCGGCCACCGAGCTGAGAACGCCCTCCTCGGTTGCAGCATTCGGATTGGTGATGTCGAGCTTGCAGGCGCTCATCGCAGTCACGACGAGCATTGCCGCGGCCGCGCCGGCAATGGTGGAGGTGGTCCGAGTATTGAGCTTCATTGTCGTCTCGCCTCCCTTTAGAAGTTGGTCGCGAAAGTGAGCGAGACACTCCGCGGAATCGGCGTGGCCGCGAAACTGAATCCACGAACCAGCGTCCGCTGCGCTCCCGCGTTCGTTTCGGGATCCCATCCCGTGTAATCCGTCCAGGTCTTCAGATTGCGTCCGGCGAGAGTGAGTGACGCGCCGTGTGTTCCGAGCCGGCCGAGCATGCCCGACGGAAACGAGTACGTAACGGAGAGCTCACGCAGCTTCACCCACGTGCCGTTCTCGATGTACTCCTGAAAGATGCTCCGGCGCGCCTGGAAGTATCCCCTTGGTACCTCTCCAATCAGCTCGGCTTCATACGCTTTCCCAGTGCCGAACGCGGGAGTCTCGAGGAGGCGGCGATCGAAATTGAAGATGTCGCCGCCCCGAACTCCGTCCACCTGGGCGCGGAACGAAAGCATCCTGCCGATTCCAATGTCGTTGATGAAAGACCAGTAGGCATCCGGATTGGGATCCCCGATGACTATGCGGGGGCCAATCGCTGGAATGCCGGTGACTTTACCTGATGCATCCGTGATCGGCGCGCCGGCAGTCGTGAGGATGTTTCCCTGGGCGTCACGCACATACGATGTCCCGAAGTAGTGGCCGGGAGCCTGACCGGAGTCGACCCGGATGATGTTGAAGCTTTCCGGAATGAAGAACGCGCCACCGGTGCTGACCTTCGTCACCTTTGGATTGTTCGTCGCGTAGGTGACCGTCGAGTTCCATCTCAGCGTCGGGCCACTGAGGTTTGTCGTCCTGAGCAGCAGCTCGATTCCCTTGTTCTCGAGCTCGCCGATATTCGAAAGCTGGGAAAGGAATCCGCTCGTCGGATCGACGCTTTTCGGCAGAATCAGATCGGTCACTTTCTTGTTGAAGTATGTGAGCTCCAGCCCGACTCGTCCGCCGATCATCGCGAGGTCGGTCCCAAGCTCGAGCTCGCGCGCACGCTCGGGCTTCAGCTGTTGATTGCCCTGCTGCGTTGCGTTGACGATGCCCGATCGCGCGCCGCTGGGCTCGAAGATGTAATTGGACAGGCGGTCGAACGCACCCGCCGGCTGCCCACCGGAATAACCGTACGCGGCACGGAGCCGTGCAGTGTTCACGAGACCGGAGAAGGCG
>JALYJX010000240.1:0-3507 GCA_030775065.1 Gemmatimonadota bacterium
CCACCAGACTGGTTGAGGGAACGGCGCGCGAGGGCCGCAGTGTGAAGCCACCGGTTGCGTCGGCGGGAAGCTGGGGCTTTGTAACGCTGATCACGGGAATATCCACGGAATCAGCTCTTCTGATGCTGATGGACGACTGATCGAATTGCTGGTTGACGTCGATTGCGTGATCGAACAGCAGCTCCAGCGTAACGGAGTCTCTCAGGCCGACATTCGCCAGGCGTGCGCCAACCGAGTCGTGCGGAAATACGAGCATCTCGACGCGCGCCGTGTCGGTGAGTGCGACCGTCACCGAATCCCACGCCTCTCTGGGGTCGAGACCCCTGTTGCTGTTGTCATCTATGTATGCTCGGACCGAGTACCTGCCCGGAGCAACGTTTGAAACGAGAAACCTGCCCGCCGTGTCTGTCGCGGCGACGTACGCAATCGTGGTGTCCGCAACAGGCCTGACCTCCACAAATGCACGGGGCGCAGGGGTACCAGTGAGCCAGTTGAAGACGGTACCCGCAATTCTTGACTGCGGGATTTCCGAGCCGGTCGAGAAAACAAGCACTACGCCCGAGTTACGCACGTTGCCGCGCAGGTCGCTCATGCCGGGAAGCATCGTGATGGTGTAGGCCGTGTTGCGCCGCCATCCGCGACTCGGGCGCACCGATACCTCCTCGCGATTCCAGTCCACATCGGGCGTTCCCTCGCGCGGCGAGATCAGAAACAAGGCACTCAGCGAGGCCGCGCCGGAGGGGCGCTCGCTCACGACTTCATCGAAGCGGAAAATCGCAGCCGTCGGAGTTGTCGCTGTGGCTCCGCTGTCGGGTGCAATGTCCACCAGCTGCGGCGCCGCCGTGTCGACTGGCCCTCCGGGCGGAATGCCTGGCGACGCACAAACCGCGAGAATGGCGATGAGTGCTGATGCAGCTGCAACGAGGGGAAACGGTCGACGCGTGGTCAGCCCCCGCAAAGAGCCCTCACCTTCTCTGCAAGCTGCTCTCGCCGCCGGCTCCACTCGTGCTGCTTCTGACGTTCGGATCTGACGACCTCCGGCGGCGCCTTGTCGGTAAACCCGGGGTTCTGCAATCGAGCCGCCAGAGAGTCGAGCTGCTTTGCAAGCTTGTCGAGCTCCGCTCTCGCCTTTGCGCATTCCCTGTCGATATCGATTACGCCGCCGAGTGGTACGAACAGTCTCGCTCCGCCTGCGAGCAGGATCATCGCTCCCTTACCGCTGGCGTGAGTTCCCGTGTCGGACATGTTCCCGGGCGGATACTCGGCGATCTCGCAGCGGGCGAGCTGCTGGAGGAGCTGCGCCTCTTCGAGAAGAATTCGCGATCCCGCGGCTGCTGACGCTGCCGCGAATGCGGGCGGAAGAAGCTCGGCTTTGATCGTCTGGCCGGGCGGAATCGAGTATTCCGCGCGAAGCTGCCTCACCGCCATGATCGCCTCGCGCACGAGCTCGAACTCGGACTCTGCGGCGTAGGCGGAATTCGCTGTCGGCCAGCTCGCTGAAACAATCATCCCGTCGTCGCGATCTGTGCTCGATGGCATACGGCTCCAGAGCGCCTCGGTGATGAACGGCACAACCGGGTGGAGCAGCCGAAGCGAAGCGCCAAAGCTCTCTGCAAGCACCGCTCGGGCGACCTCACGGTCTTCGCCCGAGCCGGCGAGACGCGGCTTCACTGCTTCGACGTACCAGTCGGCGAGCTCGTTCCAGACAAACTGTCGCGCTGACTCGACGAATTCGCTGAGCCTGACTCCGGCGCGCAGTTCTTCGGGCGTCCACACGCCGTCGCGCGGCCGCGCAGGGCCGAGTGCGGCATCACACTCTGCGATCGCTTCATTCAGCCGGTGCAGAATCCAGCGGTCCGAGCGGGTGAGACTCGACTGATCGAGATCGGAAATTCTCTTCACCGGTTCGTTGCCGGCGTTCGACAACAGAAATCGGCCGATATTCCACAGCTTCGTGACGAAGTTGCGGCCCGGTGCGAATGACTTCTCCAGGTCGTTGGGGTCGAGCATGAGCTCTGCCCCCATGCCAAGTCCGGCGATGACCGTATAGCGGAGGGCATCGGCGCCGTACAGTGAAACAACGTCGAGCGGATCAATGCCGTTACCGAGCGACTTGGACATCTTCACGTGCTGCATGTCGCGGACTGTGCCGTGGAGATACACCGTATGAAACGGCGTCTCACCCATGAAAGCGAAGCCACCCATGATCATCCGCGACACCCAGAAGAAAAGAATCTCCGGAGCAGTTATCAGATCGTCCGTCGGGTAAAACGCGCGCAGGTCCTTCGACGACTTGTCCGGCCAGCCGAGTGTGGAGAACGGCCATAGCCAGGCCGAGAACCACGTGTCGAGCACGTCGGGGTCCTGCCTGACTGCGCCTCCGCATTTAGGGCACTTCTCGATATCTGTGCGGCTTGCAATGACCTCGCCGCAATCGTCGCAATACCAGATGGGAATGCGATGCCCCCACCACAGCTGCCGCGAGATATTCCAGTCACGAATTCCAACGAGCCAGTTGATGTAGACCGCTTCCCAGCGCTCGGGCAGGAACCGGATTCGTCCGTCTGTCACCGCCGCGAGCGCAGGCTCGGCCAGCGGTTGCATCTTCACGAACCACTGATCGGAGAGGCGCGGCTCGACGACACTGTCGCACCGGTAGCAGTGTCGCACTCCGTGCGTGTAAGGCTCGACTTTCTCCAGCTGACCCACCGCGCGCAGCATTTCGACAACGCGCTCTCTCGCCTCGAAACGGTCCAATCCAACGAGAGACTCGGGAACGCGATTATCAGCATCGGCGCCGTTCTCCATTCGCCCGTCGGGCGAGAGAATCACCGGCATCGGCAGGTCGTGACGCTTCCCGACCTCGAAGTCGCTGGGGTCGTGGGCAGGAGTGATCTTGACAGCGCCGGTTCCAAACGTCGGATCGACGCCTTCCGCATCGGCGATTATCGGTATCTCGACGTTTGCGATCGGCAGCGTGGCTGTCGCACCAACGACGCCCTTGTAACGCTCGTCATCAGGATGCACCGCAATCGCAACATCGCCGAGCATCGTTTCGGGGCGTGTGGTGGCGACGCTGATCCACTCCGGCCCACCCGCACCGGCAGAAGCGTTCACGCGATACCTGACGTGGTGCAGATGCCCGGACTCCTCACTGTGCTCAGCCTCTTCGTCACTCAATGACGTGAGGCATCGCGGACACCAGTGAATGACTCTATGCCCGCGATACACGAGACCGCGCTCGTACAGCTGAACGAACGCCTCGCGCACCGCCTCGCTGAGCTCCGGCGAAAGAGTGTACGCTGTTCGCGTCCAGTCGCACGACGCGCCGATTGCCCGAAGCTGCTGGAGAATGGTTCCACCGGTTTCACCGACCCACTCCGTGGTCCGCGCGATAAAAGCTTCGCGTCCGAGGTCGAATCTGGTTTTCCCTTCGGCGCTGAGCTGCTTCTCGATGACGTTCTGCGTCGCGATACCAGCGTGATCGGTTCCCGGCACCCATAGCGC
>JALYJX010000240.1:3517-6238 GCA_030775065.1 Gemmatimonadota bacterium
ACATCCTGCACGGTGTTGTTGAGGCCGTGTCCCATGTGAAGAACCGCCGTCACATTGGGCGGCGGCATCACGATCACGAAAGGCTGGCGGTCACCTCCCGCTTGCCGCGATCGCTCCGCGTGCGCGGTGAAGACACCGGCTTCCTCCCACTCGCGATAAATCGCGCTCTCGTTGGCCGCCGGGTCGTACTGTGGTGAGAGCTCGGCGTTTTCCCGTGTAGCGGTCATGTCACGCGCAAGTTAACCGCGCAATTTTGTGGTTGTAAGCAGCGCGGAGCGGCCAACTGGGAAGCCGGCCGCTCCGTTTGTCGCCGCTGGTCGCAGCTCGAGACTACTGCCCTGGGATTTCCGGCGGCGGAGCTTCGAGCGGATTCGCGACGTGATCGCTCTTGGGAACGCCTCCCGGCGCAACGGGGGATCCGTCCGCGCGACCCGTCTTCGGCAGTTTCTTGGATCGCTGTCGCCGCTCGGCCTTGACGTCGGCCTCCTCATCGGCGTTCAGGAAAATCCGATCGAGCTCCTTCTCCTCCAGCTCCTGCCTCGGGTCGGCATGCCGGTCAACCTCGGCGGAGTTTCCCTGTCGTCTGCGCCCGGTGCCGATGTTCTGGCCTTCCCACTGTCCTCCCACTCCGTCAACAGACTCTTCGTAGTCTTCAGCCATATCGTCCAGCAGATCTTCTTCGGTTCTGATGGCGAGCCGGTTGACCACTGTGTCCACGCCTGGCACGCCGCGCGTTATGACCACGGCTTGTTCCGCCTCGTCGGCTGCATTGACCCAGCCAGTGAGCTCGACTATGCCGTCGTCGAGGGCACCGATGTCGATAGCGCGCTCGCTCAGAATCGGGTCGTTCCGGAACGCTTCGAGCACTCGCTCCTCGAGCTCCTCGGTTGGCTCGAGCGGACGCTCGTGGTCGTCGTCATACGAAGTCTCGTACTCCTCGTTCTCCTCTTCCGTCGTGTCGCCGGCCTGAGCGCGCCCAAACTTTTCGCGAATGCGGTCGGTGAGTCCGGTAACTCCACCGTAATGCTGAGCAACGACGACTCCCGCGGCGAATCCGGCGAGCGCGCCAAGCGCGATGTAGAGCGCTCCTGTCGCGGCGGATTCTTCATCCTGGTACCTGAAGGGTGACATGTATGTGATCCTGTGGCGAAGGATATTCTCGAAGGATAGCTTAAGCGGGAGCAAGTTAAAGGCCACCCGCCGCCCCCGGATTTTCACGAGGAAAGACATGTTGACGTTGACACTCCCCGACGGCGCAGAGCGCCTGGTCGAGGAGGGAACATTGCCGCGCGATGTGGTCGCCTCCATCGGCTCGCGGCTGCTCCGCGACGCGCTGGCGGTCGAGGTCGACGGCGATGTCATAGACCTCATCACGCCTCTTCGAAAGAGCGGCGCATTTCGCGTTCTTACGGCAAAGGACGCGACCGCGCTCGACGTTCTGCGCCACTCCGGCGCCCACATTCTGGCGACCGCGGTGCGGCGCCTGCGGCCCGACGCGAAAATCGGATTCGGCCCGGCAATCGAGGACGGTTTTTACTACGACTTCGAAGTCGAGGAGCCGTTCACGCCGGAGGATCTCGACGCGTTCGAAGCAGAGATGCGCAAGGTCGTGCAGGAGAAGTATCCGTTCACCCGCGAGGAGGTCAGCCAGTCCGAGGCGCTGAAGCGATTCTCGGACGATCCACTGAAGATCGAGCGCCTCTCGGAGTTCACAGACGACGAAATCATCTCGACCTATACGGACGGTCCGTTCATCGATCTGTGCCGCGGCCCGCACGTGCCGGACACATCGTATCTGCGGCATTTCAAGCTCCTGCACACGGCCGGAGCCTACTGGCGCGGCGATGAGAAGCGTCAGATGCTGCAGCGCATATATGCGACCGCGTGGTTCGCGAAGGAGGATCTCGAGGCGTACCTCCACCGCATCGAGGAAGCAAAGCGGCGCGACCACCGGCTCCTCGGCCAGCAGCTCGATCTCTACTCGATCGATCAAAGGGTTGGTCCTGGGCTCATTCTGTGGCATCCCCGTGGCGCCATCGTCCGCAACGAGATCGAGACGTACGAGCGCGATCTGATTCAGCGACACGGATACGAGCTCGTGTACACGCCGCACATCGTGAGCGAAAAGCTTTTTCAGATCTCCGGGCACCTCGAGAATTTCAAGGAGAGCATGTTCGGCGCGATGGACGTCGAGGGCGCGTCGTACCGCCCGAAGCCGATGAACTGCCCGGGGCACATCTGCATTTATCAGTCGAAGGCGCGCTCGTATCGCGATCTGCCGATCAGGTACGCCGAGTTTGGAACTGTGTACCGGTATGAGCGAAGCGGCGTGCTGCACGGAATGTTGAGAGTGCGCGGATTCACGCAGGATGATGCACACGTGTTTTGCACCCCGGAGCAGGTACCGTCGGAGATCGAGCGACTTCTAGACCTTGTGGACGAGATGCTTCGCACGTTTGGCTATCCGTACACGATCGAGCTTGCAACTCGACCCGACAAAGCGCTTGGAAGTCCGGATCTCTGGGAGAAGGCCGAGCGCTCGCTCGCCGAGGTGATGACGCAGCGTGGGCAGGCTTATGAGATGGACATTGGGGGCGGCGCTTTCTACGGTCCCAAGCTCGACTACAAGCTGATCGATGCGATCGGGCGCAAATGGCAGGGTCCGACCGTGCAGCTCGACTTCAATCTTCCTGAGCGCTTCGAGCTCGAGTACACCGGCGC
>JALYJX010000241.1 GCA_030775065.1 Gemmatimonadota bacterium
GCCATGAGGCGGGTCAGCTCGTTGAGCCAGGTTTCGCGGTTCATGCCCGGTCCCCTTCCTGCTCGCCTGCCAGCTTGGCGATCAGGGCGCGCGCCTCGCGGATCGTTTCCGCCCGGCCACGCCTGTCGTGTTCGCTCATGCGTGCGCCGTGGTGTAGCAGGACGTTCGCCAGTGCTTCCGTGGTGTCCTGCAAGGCTGCCAGCAGGTCCGGGGCGATGACGAATAGCGGTCGGATGACGGCCCATTCGTCGAGAAAGCCGTCGCCGATCTGCAAAAGCCGGTCGGCATCCTCGGTGGTGAAGTTTTTGATGCTCAAGGTTCCCTCCTAGTTTTTCGGGTTGCGCCTGCAACCCGACTAGGCCCCCGCCAATGAGGGGGGATCGCCGGTCAAGGCCGATTTTCTCAGGGTGGTGCGGGCGCAGCGAAGCGAGCCTCGGCCTGAGAAAATCGCTCGTCTTGGCCTTGACGGGCGTGGGGGCGTCAGCCCCTCTTAAAAAAAGAATCCTCGGCATAAAAAATGCCGCCCAAGGCATAGCCCTGGGCGGCATCGCGGCCGGCGGTTAATATTCGCTCGGCAGCATGATCGTGTTGTCGATGCAGTAGAAGCGGATTTCAGGAAGCGGGAAATCGCTGTATGCGATCTGCTTGGTGAACACCACGCGGTTGTTGCCATCATCGCAGGCGAGAATGGCGCTCTGGTCGGGATTGACGCTCAAGCGCCAATGCTGGAATGCCTCGGCGGCAACGGCAGGCTCGGCTTGGCCGAAGGCGATCTCGTCGATGAGCCAATAGGCTCCGCCATGTTCGGCGACGTATTGCACGCCCTCGGTATAGAGGACGGTGCGAACCAAGCCGTGACGGAACCACTGCTCGGTGCCGGTGAAATGTGCCAGGTCGGTTTTGGAAAGGGTTTTCTCGGTCATCTTACTGCTCCTTTTTGCGTAACCCCCACAGCGGGGGCGACGGTTCAAAGGGCAGAAGCCAAAGGGCTGACGTTCACACCCCTAACACGGGAGCGCAGCGAATGGAGCGGGCCGGGGGTTGAAGGGCAGACGGCTTCGGCCATAACCGCGCTATGCCCCGCTGTGTAGTTAGAGCAAAGGAAGGCAAAGAAATCCAAGCGAGTGAGCTGCATTGTAGACCAGAATCTATTTCCTTCGGTTCTAATCACGATCCATTTTTGGTGAATTTCCTCTAATCCCGTGGCGCATCAGTAGCATTGCTTGGCTCCCTAAAATAACATGCCAGCATTCCCTAATAGTAATGCTGGCAGAAAAATATAAAGTCGCCTCTATTGCGATCTGAATGCATGGGTTGTTTATTTTACTGAATACACCAATTCCAGCCAAGCCCCATCCGCACAACGTTATAAGTATAATAAGAATAGCAAATTGGAATTTATATGCATATGTTGCCAATCCTCCAGGCAGTCTCTTGGCTAAAGATTCTATTTCATCTGTCTGCATAAGAGCTTGAGCGTTCCCCGCCCAGGCGAAAGAGAGGCCAATAAAAATACTAGCCAGGGGAAGCAATGTTGTTGATGCTGCATCCTTAATGTCGATTTCAACGAAATATGTCAGAGTGGCTGCCGCTGCCATATGAAAAAGCAGCCACCAGTCAAAAATACTGCAAAGCCCAGGACGATGACCGTCAAGCCCCTTGAACAACCATCTCCAAAACTGCCATTTCACAGTCTCAGTCTCCCCTGATGCGTCTATAGGCGTCACGGATAGAGTCAAGCAATCCACGCTTTTCTTCTTTGGTTACTATATCATCGACAGATATTATAGATTGATTTCCAGATAGCCTCTTTAGGATACTTTTACTTGATCCTGTTGTCTTAATTCTAGCCGTTGCTTCATCTCCTGTTGAGGCTGCTGATCTTGCCAGTTCCCCTACCACGCCTTTGTCAAGATCCTCGCCATCGATTCTAGTTTTTCCCTTTCCGGCATTAGATTCTTCGAGTAGTTTTTCCATTGGCTTGTGAAAATCCTCCTCAACATCGAATGGATTAGGCGGACTAAAAGTCATCTCGAACATCAATATCGATTCCGAACTCTGTATTGATTTAATAAAATCATCTGGATCGTTTATGGCGCTCACTGTAATTAATGCAGATTGATTTTTACAAATTTCTGTCGATGAAAGAACTTTTGCAAGATTAAATGCCACATTTCCAATCTGCATCTTCATGCTTGATTTTCCAGCTATTGCACAGACCTGCGTCTCAAGATCAATGACAACATAAGTGTGCGGGGCGTCAGTATCGTCAACTTCAGTAAAATTACCATTTTCCTCATCATAAACGTCCCTTTTTGATTTCAGTACCTTTCCGAAAGCAAATAAAACTGCTGTATCATCTATGAATTCCGTGTTTCCAAGCCGCCATATCTGGTTTTTTCTCACCTCTTTACTCGGCTTTTCATCTATTGCCCTTTTAATAAGCTCGGGTGATTGAAGTCTTTCATCGGAAAACAAGTCATATGCATGACGCTCTGCCTTTATCCTGAAGAGAAAGAAATTATGCATTTGTTTCCTCCAAGACTGGTGGATCGTTGACGATCTTCATATTTTGCAGGCTAACGGTGATGCTACTATCAGGGCTGGAGTTCACTGTTTACCCCTCCCCATCCTTTGAACAAGGCTCGCCGTCTGCGGATCATATATATAGTCAGTGATCGTGCCATCCTTAATCCGCTCCACGGCGGCGTCAACCACGAAGCGCGGCACAAGGAACCATTCGCGGGGGATGATGGGGTTGCCAAAGCGGTCCTTGATCTCGATGTCGAGCCGGGCCGGGTCGAAAATGCGATGGATCAGGTTTTCCAGCTTGGTGCGATTGATGTTGTAGAGGGTGTAGGTGGCCACGATCTCCACGTCTGCCATGAGGAAGGTCGGGTCCAGTTTCGCGTTGGCGATGCGCCGCGCCACGTCGCCGCCGGTGACGCCGATCTTGTGCAGCACGTCGCGGTTGGCCGCGACAAGCGGATGGTCGGACTTGCTGCGCAGCACATAGATCGTACCGCTGGCGAGGTCATCGTCGGCCGCTTCGCCCGCGAACAGCGGGCCGGCGGCACCCGGCTCCGATATGCGGCGGCTGGTTTCGTCCTTGTAGAGGGCGCGTTGGAGGGAGCGGAGAAGAAGGTCGCTCTCCGTGCCGTTGGAATAGATCACGCGCAGCCGTGCGTCCATCTCGCCATTGGGCGCTTTGATCGGTTCGCCGATTTCCGCGACATAAGCGGTTTGCCCGTACAGGATGAAGAAATCCCCGGCCTTGATGTCGGCTTTCAGGAAGCCGGCATCCTTCCTGATCTGGCGGGTGATCCTGACGCCGCTCTCCAGGTCGTGCTGTACCCGCTCGAACAGGGGCTTGAACCGCTCGAAATCCGCGCAAGGGGTGCGGTTGGCGATCTCCTCGGCGGCGCGCTTGTCGGCGGTCGTGCGGACATGGCGAAGCTCGGTGATGTCGGCTGAGCCGGCCGCGCCTTCCAACTCGGCGAGAAGCTCGTCATCGTCCATCGTCTCGATGGGAGAGGCGGATACCGTCTCCGCCCCGGCCAAAAGCCCTTGGTGATCGAGAGGGGCAAGAAGTGTGCGGCACTCCTCAAGCGCGCGCAGGCGGTCGAGCCGCACGGCATAGAGCCGCTCGAAGATGTCCCTGTCTTCGCCATGCTGGGGGGCACGTCCATGCTGCTCGCAGAAGCGCTGGATTTCCTCGAAGCCGGCGATGATGCGTTCCTCGCGCGCGGAACGTCCGCCCTTCTTCTCCGGCTGAGCGAAGTCAGCAAGTTCGGCTTCCAGTTCGTCAAGAGAGAGATCACTCGCCATAGCGGCCCTCCCTCTTGTAGCGCACGAAGGCCGCAGCGCCTTCGGCCAGCTTGCGTTCCCAAGCGTCGGCGGCAGTCGGCTCCGGCGAACGACCGCGCTCCCTTTTGAACTTGACGGCGCGCACGGCATAATCCTTGGCCTCTTCCGGCGTCAGGCTGGTGCGCTTGGCGGCGATGGCGGCGGCAACCTGCTTCAGGCTTTCCTCGCTCATGGTCTTGGCGAGAATGGCATAGGCTTCGCCGAACGGATTGATGCGGTCGATAAGGTCGATGTCGAGTTCGCGCATGTCCATCGCAAACTTGCGCACACCGTCGATCAGGGCCGTGTTCGCACTCGGCGCGGCATCGCCATTGCCCAGCGCGAGCTGCTTGGCCTGTTGGGTCAGGTTCAGGGCGGCGATGGCGTGCTGGCGCACGGCTTCCTGATCTTCCTCGTCGAGTTCGGGATATTTGTCCTTGATGATCTTGCCCATGCGGACCTGCGTCAGCTCCTCCGGCACAAGCTCTTCATCGAACAGGCCGCGCTCGATGGCGGTCTTGTCCTGAACGAAGGCGGCGATCACCTCGTTCAAATCCTCCTGGCAGATGCGGGTGGCTTCCTTGCTCTTGGGTTCGACCAAGCCCTTGATCTCGATCTGGAACTTTCCGGTTTCCTCATTGAAGCCGACGTTGCACCTGTTCGGATCATACCCGCCTTCGCCATAGTCGAAGCCAGGGGTCGGCCCGCTGGCGGGGTTCTTCGGCTTGAACTCGAAGCGCGGCGCGAGCACCTGCTCCATGAGTAGGCTCGCCGCAATGGCTTTCAGCGTGTCGTTGACCGCCTCCGCGACTGCCGCTTCGGCGGCGTCCGGCTCGGCGATCAAATTGGTGAAGCGCGCGCGTGTCTTGCCCGGCGCATCGCGGGTCGCGCGCCCGATGATCTGCACGATCTCGGTCAGGCTGGAGCGATAGCCGACCGTCAGGGCGTGCTCGCACCAAATCCAGTCGAAGCCCTCCTTCGCCATGCCCAGCGCGATGATAATGTCCACATGGTCGCGGTTGTTCTTCTGCGCCGGGTCTTTCAGCGCGGTGGAGACGCGATCCCGCTTGGCGGGGTCGTCATCGACCAGATCGGCGATGCGCAGCACGCGCCCGTCTGGCGTCTTCACAAGCTGGAAGCCGGTCGCCTTGTCAGCGCCTTGCCAGTCGCCCAGCGCGCCGATGATGTGCTCGACCTCCTTGATCTTGTCCTTCGTGCTTTCGCGCGAATTGACGCTGGGGATATGAACGATGGTCTTTTCGGCGGGGTCGAGCACCTTCACGATGTCGTCGGCATAGGAGCCGGAATAGAAGAAATAGCCGATGTCGAGCTGCTTAAGGTACTCATAGCCGTTGAGCTGCTCATAATAGGTATAGGTGACGGTATCGAATTTGGCCTCGTCCTCCGGGGCCAGAACGGGCATGGCATCACCCCGGAAATACGAACCCGTCATCGCCACGATATGCACCTTGTCGCGCGCGATGAGCTGGTTGAGATGCTGGCCGAGCTTGCTGTCGGCATCGGCGGAAACGTGATGGAACTCGTCCACGGCGATCAGCCGGTCGTCGAACGCCTCGATGCCGAACCTGTCCACGGCGAAGCGGAAGGTCGCATGGGTGCAGACCAGCACCTTGTCCCCGCTCTTGAGGAAGGTATCGACCGCATTGACCTTGCCGCCGTTATCGCCACCCGGCGCGTTGCAGAGGTTCCATCTCGGCTCCACGCGCCAATCGGCCCAAAAGCCGTATTTGGTCAGCGGCTCGTCGTTGAAGCTCGCACCGATGGCCTTCTCCGGCACGACGATGATCGCCTGCTTGACGCCCTGGTTTTGCAGCTTGTCGAGCGCGACGAACATGAGCGCACGGCTCTTACCTGATGCCGGCGGCGATTTGATAAGAAGATACTGCTCGCCGCGCTTCTCGTAAACGCGTTCCTGCATGGGCCGCATCCCAAGGGCGTTGGCCTTGGTCGAAACGCCGTTGCGGGCATAGGAGACCGAAACGGATGGAACGGTTTTTATGGTGGTCATTTAATACTCGCCATTTTTTCTTCGACTGCCATGGAACTAATCACGCGCACCTCCCTCTTCGATAAAGCCGCTAAAAAATATTCGAAAAAAAATCCACATGAACAAAATGTTTATTGCTGCCAACCCAAGTGATGTAGATGTAAGAATCCTATCCCAGCATATCTCGAAGCCATGGATTAAAACGCACCTTGTTATCATGACCTGCTTGGCATCATTGGTAAATCCAAAGAGACTGATTAGCAGCAGCAAAACGATAGAAAACAAAGACACTAGGGCACTGAAATTGAAATAGGCCTTCAAGGTATGCAATTTGGTTTGGGTTTTTTGACGGCTATCCTCCTCCCGCCACA
>JALYJX010000242.1 GCA_030775065.1 Gemmatimonadota bacterium
GCGCATGGCAGATCCTTCCTTCTGGTCCAGCCAGGATGACGCGCAGCGAACGCTTCAGGAAGTGAAGGCGCTGCGTGCGTGGGTCGACCCCTACGACAAGCTCGAGACGCAGCTGACAACAGCCCGGGAGCTCCACGAGCTGCTGACTGAGTCGTCTGACGCCGAAATGGAGAAGGAGCTCGACGACATGATCGAGTCTCTCGATTCGGACATCGATTCGTTCGAGCTCAAGACACTGATGACTGGCGAAGACGACTGGCGCGCCGCGCAGGTCGAGATCGCCGCTGGCGCCGGGGGGACCGAGGCGCAGGATTGGGCGTCGATGCTCCTCAGGATGTACACGAGGTGGGCGGAGCGTCGCGGGTTCGAGCTCGAGGTGCTCGACGAGAGTGAAGGAGAGGAGGCAGGCATCAAAGGCGCGGTGGTGGAGATCCGCGGTCAGTACGCGTACGGATTCCTGCGAGCGGAGACGGGAGTCCACCGGCTCGTTCGCATCTCGCCATTCGATTCAGCGGCACGCCGGCACACGAGCTTCGCGTCGGTGTTCGTCTATCCAGTGGTGAACGAGGAGATCAACATCGAGATTCGGGACGAGGACTTGAAGATCGATGTCTATCGTGCCTCCGGTGCAGGCGGTCAACACGTAAACAAGACCAGCTCCGCCGTTCGGATCACACATCTTCCGACGAACACGGTTGTGGCATCGCAGCAGCAGCGGTCGCAATTCAAGAACAAGGCGCAGGCGATGAAGATGCTGAAGAACAAGCTGTATCAGGCGGAGGTGGAGCGACGGGAGCGGGAGAAAGCGGCGGTCGATGCCACGAAGGCCGACGTGAGCTTCGGCAGTCAGATAAGGAGCTACGTGTTTCAACCTTACACTATGGTGAACGACCACCGAACCGAGCTGAAGATTCCCGATGTCCAGAAGGTGATGGACGGAGGGATCGATCCGTTCATCACAGCATACCTCAAGCTCACAGGGAATGGCGCAGCAGCCCGGTAATGACTGACGACCTGAACTTCATCCTGCGGGCGCGGCGGGAGAAGCTCGAAGCGATTCGCGCCGCCGGCGTCGAGCCGTTCGCCTATTCCTACAATCGCGAGCACACAACGGCGGAAGCGCTCGCGCTCCTCCCCGACGCCGGCCGTGAGGCGAGGGCGGGCAGCGCTCTGCATGCTGCTGATGGGCCGACGGTCAGCATCGCCGGTCGCATTGTCGCGTGGCGCGCACACGGAAAAACCGCTTTCGCCCACCTGGCCGATTCGAGCGGCAGGATTCAGCTCTACTTCCGACGCGATGAGCTCGGCGACGATCGTTATGCGCTGCTGCATCAGCTCGACCTTGGCGACATCATCGGAGTCGCGGGACCATTGTTCAGGACGCGCACCGGTGAGGTGACCGTTCGCGTCGCATCATTCGAGATACTCGCGAAGTCCCTGCGTCCGCTCCCCTTCGGGAAGGAAGAAGAGATCGACGGGCAGATAATTCGCCACTCCGGATTCAGCGATCCCGAGCAGCGATATCGGCAGCGCTATGCTGATCTGGCGGTGCATCCCGAGGTACGGACGATCTTCGCCGCCCGCTCGAGAATGATTGGAACTATGCGCTCCTTTCTCGACGGGCTCGGATATCTCGAAGTAGAGACGCCTATCCTGCAGCCGCAGTACGGTGGTGCCGCGGCCCGGCCGTTCGTCACTCATCACAATTCCCTCGACATGCCGCTCTACCTGAGGATCGCCGACGAGCTTTACCTGAAGCGACTGGTCGTTGGAGGCTTTGAGCGGGTTTACGAAATCGGGCACGATTTCCGGAATGAGGGGATAGATAGAACTCACAATCCGGAATTCACGATGCTCGAGTTCTATGAGGCCTATGCGGACTACACGACGATGATGGGACGAGTGGAATCGCTGCTCGGAGCCGTCGCCGCGTCGCTGCGCTCGGTCCCTCAGCTCGCGAATTCGATTCCAAGCATCAGCACGCCGTTGCCTCGTGTGGAATGGGTTCCGGCGCTCAATGCCGCGCTCGGGACCGACGTGCTTGCCACAGATGATGCTTCGCTTCGCGAGATGGCGCGGCGTGCGGGCGTGGACAAGCCGGAAACGTTGAGCCGTCCCAGGGTGATGGATGAGCTCTTTCAGGCAATTGTCGAATCGACCATCGTCGCGCCGACATTCGTTCTCGATTATCCGGTGGAGCTCTCTCCGCTGGCAAAGCCAAAGCGCGGAGATCCGCGTCTCACGGAGCGGTTCGAGCTGTTCGCGAACGGCCGCGAGATGGCAAATTCCTTCAGCGAGCTGAACGATCCTGTGGACCAACGGTCGCGACTGGAAGCGCAGTCGCAGCTCCGGGATGCCGGAGACGAAGAGGCCGTGGGCGTTGACGAGGATTATCTTCGAGCAATGGAATACGGAATGCCTCCGATGGGTGGCGTCGGTGTCGGCGTCGACCGGCTGTTCATGTGGCTCACGGGCACACCGAACATTCGCGACGTGATTCTGTTCCCGACGATGAGGCCTGAATGACCAGGCTCGAGCTTTCCATCGCGTGGCGATATCTGCGCAGCCGCCGCGGATCCAAGCTTCTCTCGCTGATCAGCCTCATCGCCATTGCAGGCGTTGTCGTGGGCGTGAGCGCACTCATTCTCATCATCGGTGTGATGAATGGTCTGCAGCGCGATCTTCGCGAGAAAATTCTGGTAGGCAGCCCTGACATCCGGGTGTTGCGCTACGGCGAGGACCTGAAGGTCACCGACTGGCCAGCGATCCTCGACAAGGTCAAGCGTCAGCAGGGCGTCGTTGCGGCCGCTCCGTTCGTGCTCGTTGAAGGTGGGATGAACGCCGGGCACGACTACGCGGGCGCCGCCTACGTTGTAGGAATTCCTCCGCAGGCGCGCGGTGTCCCCGACGTGACCACCATACGGCAGCACGCGACGTCGGGCGACTTCCGCTTTGCCAGCAGCGATGGGCAACGACGCGGTGTCGTCCTCGGCAAATTGCTTGCGGGGCGTTACAACGCGTGGCCCGGCGACAAGATCAATCTGATCTCGATAGCGGGAGTGAAGGCGAATCCGGTCACCGGCGGCTTCGTGCCGCGGGTCTATCAGTTCGAGGTAACCGGCATCTTCGAGACGGGGATGTATGAGTACGACAACTCATACGTCTTCGTGGCGCTCGACAAAGCCCAGGAGTTTGCGGCGCTGGGCGAGGGCGTGACGGGGATCGAGGTGAAGACGACGGACCGCTGGCAGGCCGCGACGGTGGCGGAACGTCTCACGGCTGCTCTCGGCTGGCCCTACCGTACTGTGGACTGGATGGAGCAGAATCGTTCGTTGTTCCAGGCACTCAAGCTCGAGAAGCTGGGCATGGGCGTCATTCTCCTGCTCATAGTCGTAGTCGCCGCCTTCAACATCGTCAGCACACTGATCATGGTCGTCACGGACAAGACGCGTGAGATAGGCATTCTCAAGGCGATGGGTCTGCCGGCCCGGTCGGTGCGGCGGATCTTTCTGGTGCAGGGAGTGGTCATCGGCGCCGTCGGAACGACGCTCGGCCT
Source organism: Gemmatimonadota bacterium (assembly GCA_030775065.1). Lineage (GTDB taxonomy): Bacteria > Gemmatimonadota > Gemmatimonadetes > Gemmatimonadales > Gemmatimonadaceae > UBA4720. The sequence continues at coordinate 3,557 of JALYJX010000242.1, forward strand.
GATAGTAGGGTTCGGAGGCGCATACGCACTCGAGCGATACAAGTTCATCCCGCTCGATCCGCAGATCTATTTCATCGATCACCTGCCGGTTGCGACACAGCCCGCGGACGTCGTGTGGATTGTGCTCGCGAGCATTCTCACGTCGGCGGTTGCCACGCTGTACCCTGCGATTCAGGCTTCACGCTTGTATCCGATCGACGCGATCAGACACGAATGACGGCCGTCCTCGAAGCACACGACCTCCACAAGACCTACGTCGGCGGCGACGGCGGAACGATCAACGTGCTCAAGGGCGTCGACCTGACTCTCGCGCGGCGCGAAATGGTCGCAGTCGTAGGAGCGAGCGGCGCAGGCAAGAGCACGCTGCTGCACGTACTCGGCGCTCTGGACAAGCCGACGCGTGGATATGTCGTCGTTGGGGGTGAGCCGATCAACGGGCTCGATGAGGAGCAGCTCGCCGCGCTCAGAAACCGATCCGTTGGCTTCGTATTTCAGTTCCATCACCTGCTTCGCGAGTTTTCAGCTCTCGAAAACGTGATGATGCCGTTGCGAATCGCCGATCGCGATTACGAGACGGCGCGGAGTCGCGCAGCCGAGCTTCTCGCTCGAGTGGGACTCTCGGCGCGAATGCACCACCGGCCGGGTGAGCTTTCAGGTGGCGAGCAGCAGCGTACGGCCGTCGCCCGCGCTCTGGCGATGGATCCCAAGGTTATCCTCGCCGATGAGCCCTCCGGCAATCTCGATCTTGCGAACGCGGAGATGCTGCATGAGCTATTGGTGGAGGTTGTGAATGACCTCGAGATCGGCATGATCGTCGTGACTCATAACAGGGGGCTTGCCGGGCGCGCCGGCCGTGTTCTGCTGCTCGAGGGCGGCAAGCTCGCTGAAACCGTGCTCGGTGGCGTCGTCGTATGATGACACAGGCAGGAGCCGGAGAATTGCAGGCGCCGGAAAAATGCGGCGAAGGAAGGTAGACCAGTGGTTTGCGATGTGTGCAAGGAAGCGGATGCGGTAGTTCAGCTGACCGAAATAGAGGGGACGGGCGTACGCCTGCTCCACCTCTGCGAGCGGTGCGCCGCCGAGCGTGGTGTCGAGACCACGCTTGCGACGGCGAAGCCTGACGTCACCAACTTCCTTCAAAGCGTGCATCAGCAGATGCAGGCGGCGCAGGGCGACGCCGCGCGCTGCACGTTCTGCTCGTCGACATTCCGCGACTTTCGTACGACTGGCCGCCTTGGCTGTGCTCACTGCTACGAGGCGTTCGAGAAGAGCATGCGCGACCTGCTGAGAAGAGTTCACGGAAGCTCGCGCCACATCGGCAGGCGTTACGAGCCACCGTCGAGCACCGAAATTCCCGATGCCGGGACGGTAAACGAGCTTCGCGATCGGCTTCACCGGGCGATCCAGTCGGAACAATTCGAGCTGGCGGCTGACCTGCGAGACCGTCTGCGGGGTCTCGAGTGATGATCGATCTGACACTTCTTCCGGACGGCGGAGTGGGGTGGCTCGACGCGTCAGGAGAGAGCGCCGACATAGTCATCTCGACCCGTGTGCGCCTCGCGCGCAACCTCGAGGGCTATGCTTTCTCGGGCAGAGCGCGTGACGGAGAGCGATTGCGCGTGCTGGCGCAGGTGCGCGAAGCGATGGCGGGCATGCGAACTCTCGAGCAGGGCGTGCTGGTGCGCGTTGACGAGCTGCCTCCCGAGGATCGGCTGCTCCTGCACGAGCGACATCTCGTCAGTCGCGAGCTCGCCGGTCTCGATGCTCAGCGTCCTGTGCGCAGCGGTGCGGCCGTTCACCTGACTCGCGGGACGAGCATCATGGTGAACGAGGAAGATCATCTCCGACTGCAGTCACTCCAGTCCGGGTTCCACGTCGCCGACGCTTTTTCGGTAGTCGAGGCGCTCGAGGCGGATCTGGGTGAGCGCGTTCCGTACGCGTATCACGAGGAATTCGGATTCCTCACCGCGTGCCCGACAAATGTCGGAACGGGATTGCGCGCCTCGGTGCTCATACACCTGCCGGGTCTCGTCCTCACGAAGGAAATCGCGAAGGTGCTGGCTGGTCTCCAGCAGGTCGGGCTGACTTATCGCGGTCTCTACGGAGAGGGCAGTGAAGTCGTCGGTAATTTCTTCCAGATCTCGAATCAGACTACGCTCGGCAGATCGGAGGGGGAGCTTCTCGATTACCTGGTCCGTGTCGTGACTCACGTCATCGAGCGCGAAGAAGAAGCAAGAAAAGTATTGCTTCGTGACGCGGGATATATTATCGAAGACAAGTTGTGGCGCGCGTACGGAACGCTTCGTTACGCTCGCAGCCTGTCGTTCGACGAAGTGATGAGCTATCTCAGCAGCGTGCGGCTTGCCGTCGGGCTGAAACTGATCACCGATCTAAGTGTATATACCCTCAACAAGCTCCTGATTTTTAGTCAGCCAGCTCACTTGGTGCATGCCGAGGGGAGACAGCTGACGGAGAGCGAAGCGAATATTGCGCGCGCGCGCTTCGTGCGCGGCGTACTCGCGAATGACATGGGGTCTACACGATGAACGGCTACAACTTCACCGAGCGTGTTCGCAAGGTCCTCGCGATGGCGCGGGAAGAGGCGGAACGGCTTCGGCATGAATACGTCGGCACCGAGCATATAC
>JALYJX010000243.1 GCA_030775065.1 Gemmatimonadota bacterium
GCCCACCCGACTCTCTCTGAGGCGGTGGCCGAGGCCTGCCTCGATTCGGTCGGCAAGTTGATTCACGCCTGACGCCGTTGTGATGGACAAGTCCGACGGCCGTGAGCTCTGGATCGTATCGCTCGGACTGATGCCATACGAGGAGGCCCTCGACCTTCAGCGCACCCTGGCCGGAGAGCGCATCAGCGGAGCGATTCGGGAAGACATCCTCCTGCTCGTCGAGCACCCGCCTGTCGTAACCCTCGGAAGATCTGCCAAGTCGCGAAATCTCGTTTCCAGTCCGGAGTATCTCGCCTCGCGAGGCGTGGAGCTGTTCGAGGTGGAGCGCGGAGGGGACGTGACATTTCACGGGCCCGGCCAGCTCGTCGGTTACCCGATCATCGATTTGAAGCGACACAAGCTCGACCTTCACTGGTATCTGCGGCAGGTGGAGGAAGCATTGATTCGCACGCTCGCTGCGTACTCGATTCCTGCCTCGCGAAACCCCGGCTTCACGGGCGTGTGGACCCGGGGCAGAAAGATCGCATCCATCGGAGTTCACGCGCGCGATTGGGTCACCTGGCACGGCTTTGCGCTAAACGTCACCACCGATCTGTCGTATTTCGATCTGATCATCCCCTGCGGAATTGACGGGGTGACGATGACGTCCATCGCCCGGGAAGTCGATCACCAGGATTCGCAGTCACCACAGCCAACGGTTGAAATCGCCTCGGAGCATGCGGCCCGGGCGTTCGGCGAGTTGTTTGGTCTGGAGCCGGTCGCAGTCGATGCAGCCGCAATCGCGATGAGCTGATGTGAAAACGGATAAAGATCAAACTGATGAATCCGTTCTTAGATCAGGGAGCGAGCACTAACGGAGGGTGCGTCCGCCAATGACCGCCATATCCTCCCCGCACGGCGTACGTTCCGGGAGGAAACGCGCGAGACTGCGGATCGTTTCCAATCACGAAGTCGAATACGTGACGCTTTGTCTCCCCTGGCGCAAAGGAGGCGACCGAAGGATCCAGCGCCAGCTCACTGGCGACGAGTGAACTCCCGTTACCCCGGACATCGAACGCGAAGGTCTCGGGCATATTTCCGAACGGACCGCTGGGTAGCGCTACGACCACGGGCTTTGTGCGGGAGTTCCGTGCCGAGACCGTGATGGTGAAGAATCCATCGTCATGTGCACGATTTGGTAGCTGAGGATGAACCAGAACTTCAATCTCCAGTGAATCTGGTGGCATCGAAACGGCCGCCGGGTCCGGCAGTGGCGGAGGCCCGGCGTCGCTGATGCACACTTGGGCGCAAGTCACCACGCCGCCGCAATCCGCGAGAAATTTTCCGCGAGGGTGTCCCCGCCCCTTGAGCAGGGCGTGCAGCATTTCATGTCGCACTTTCGCGCCGGCCAGCTTGCCGGCCTCGGCGATCACGATGCGATTGCTGGCGAATGACCAGTAGCCATCCACCAATTGGCCATTCAGGGAAACCGTGCTGGCTCCCGGAACAACAAACCAGGAGACGGACGAAAGATTTCCGGTCACACCGGAGCAAGCTTCCGTCATGGCCCACCACCGAGCATAGACCGACGGTGGAGTAAACCGCTCGGCGTTTGCCGGAAGGTCGGGATCAACCAGATTCCGGCACGCGGCGATGCCGACAACGGCAGCGACAGACGCAAGCCACCGCAAAGTGCGAAAAACGTCGATCATGCGTCAATCATGCGTCAATCATGGATCGGTCCCCGTATCTGGCTGCGCGAACTTCACAATAACCCGCCCTCTCAGTAGTTCCAACAGAATAGCTCGTACTGGCAGTTCACCCCGTCATCCGCAATTGGTCGTCGATCGTCAATGGAAGTTGGTCCTGAGTCCGGAAGGGTCCTCGATCCGCAGTCCTACAACCCACCGGCGGCTCCTATATTAGACACTGATGACCGACGTGACTCCCCGCCCTGTTCGGATCTACGCGACACGCGAGAGAATCGTCACTTCCTCGCAGCGCGACCTCTCCGCGGATTTGAATCCACAGCAGGCTGCCGCCGCTATGCATGGAAGTGGGCCGCTCCTCATCATCGCCGGCGCCGGCACCGGGAAAACGCGAACCCTGATTTATCGCGTAGCCCACCTCATCGACAATGGCGTCAAGGCCGAGCGAATACTTCTGCTCACTTTCACGCGGCGCGCGGCGCAGGAGATGCTTTCCCGGGCGGAGAGACTCGTCGGAGGCAGCAGCCGCAAGGTGCACGGCGGGACATTCCACGCGACCGGCCATCGCCTCCTGAGACGATTTGGAGCAGCGGCCGGCCTGCCACGTGACTTCACGATCATGGATCAGGGCGACTCCGCCGACCTTATGCAGCTGTCGCGCTCGCAGCTCGGCTACGCCGCGAAAGGCAAGCGATTTCCAAAAAAGGAGACCCTCCAGTACGTCTATTCGCGACACGTTAACACCAGCATCACCATCGAAGACATCCTCCGCGACGACTATCCGCAGTTCGTCGATTACCTCGAGGATTTCGGAAAGATCTATGGCGACTATACCGCGAGAAAACAGCAGCGGAATCTCGTGGATTACGACGACCTGCTTCTTTTCTGGGCAATGCTGCTCGAGGGGTCGCCGGAGATTGGAGGAAGAATCGCCTCTCTGTACGATCAGATTCTGGTCGACGAATACCAGGACACGAACATCCTTCAGGCGCGCATCCTCAAAGGCATGTGCAGCACACATTGCAACATCACCGTCGTCGGAGACGACGCGCAGAGCATCTACTCTTTTCGCGGCGCGAACTTCAGAAACATTCTTGGATTTCCGAAGCAGTTCGAGGGCGCAACCGTGGTGACGCTGGAGCAGAACTACCGCTCCACGGCGCCGATTCTCGACGTAACGAACACCCTCATTTCACGTGCCGCTGAGCGTTTCACCAAGAACCTGTGGACGGAGCGGAAGGGCGGTGAGCTCCCGTGGCTCGTCGCGGCGCACGACGAGGAGCAGCAGACCCGCTTCGTGGTCGACAGGATTCTGGAGCTGCACGAGGAGGGCACACCACTCAGGCAGATGGCGGTACTTTTCCGCGCCGGTTACATGTCGGCCAACCTCGAAATCGAGCTCACGAATCGCAAGATTCCTTTCGAGAAGTGGGGCGGGTTGAAGTTCCTCGAGGCAGCGCACGTCAAGGACGTGCTCGCCTTTCTGCGCATACTCGAGAACCCGCGCGACGAGGTGAGCTGGTATCGGATCCTGCTGCTTCTCCCCGGCATCGGCGAATCCACCGCCCGCTCCGCGATTGATTCGATGGCGAGCGCCGCATGGGAATCTGCGGCATTCGGCAGGTACCAGCCGCCGCCGCGAGCGCGGGCTGCACATGAGTCGCTGGTTGCCCTTCTCGATGAGCTTCGCTCGGGTCGCTCGACTGACGAAGCGATCGTCGCCGCTGAGATCTCGCGCGTGCGCCTGCTGTATGACAATGTCTTACGCGAGCGCTACGACAAGGCGGAGCCGCGTCTCGCGGACCTCGATCAGCTTCAGCACATCGCGGCCGGCTACCCCGACCGCGCGACGTTTCTTTCGGCGCTCGCGCTGGAACCGCCGCAGGCGACGCAGGATCTGGCGGGTGCGAGCAGCGATGAAGAGGACGACTACCTCGTGCTCAGCACGGCGCACTCGGCGAAGGGGAAGGAATGGGATGCCGTCTTCGTGATCTGGGCGGTGGACGGGTGGTTCCCCTCGGCCCGCTGTCTCAAGACTCCGGAGGAGACGGATGAAGAGCGACGGCTGATGTACGTTGCGATGACGCGAGCTCGGAATCACCTCAGCATAGTGTATCCGTTGAACGCGTATTCCACCCGGCGCGGCTCGGACTATTCCCTCGACCAGCTCTCGCGCTTCATCGACAGAGGAGTGCGCGACAGGATGGAACGGGTGACAGTGGGGGTACCGCCGACCGCGCAGGAAGCAGACGGGGCTCCGCGCGGGCCGCTGCTGGACCTTCGTGCGCTCCTCCGGGGACGGTTCGGGGGTTAGAAACAGACTGGCCAGCGGCCAGCGGCCAGCGGGCAGCGGGCCGCGAGCAGCGGGCAACGGCTCTCGCGTAACCGCCAACGCGTGACGGCCAACAGGTACGGGTACGGGTAACGGCAAACGCGTTGCGGCCGGCCGGTTGCAGCCTGTGGCGCGTTTGAGAGCACTGCACTATTCTTACGGATAGAGTTCTCCCTATGCGGGAGGTTCGATTGCGCCGCTCCAGGATTGCCGCTTTTTCGCTGGCCCTGAGCGCACTCGCCTTCAGTGGCTGCGCGTACTTCCGCTCGTCCAGCCCGCCGCCGGAAAGGCCAAGTGCGCAGTTCATCACCGCTGAGGAAATAGCCCGATCAGGGGCCACCAATGCGTGGGATCTGCTGCGCATCCGCGCGCGCGCCTACGAATTCACGGAGGACCGTTACGGCCGTCCACGCTTCATTCGAACCCGGCGTGGGCGCAGCACTCTCTCTGTCGCCGGTGCGGACGCACCGATGGTCGTCGTCGACGGAGCGCGCCTGATTGACCTGCCGTTGCTGCGCGACATCTCCGTCGGCGCTATAGAAAGTATCGAGTTGCTGAACGGGATTGCCGGAACGGCGACTCAGGGTACCAATGCATCAGCGGGAGTGATCTACATTCATACATGGGAAGCGTCGCAGCGATCTGGTAGCTGATTGCGGCAGAGCGGTCGCCGCCCGGGCAGAACTAGAAAAAACCCCGCGAAGACTTTCTTCGCGGGGTCTTTGTTCTACCTGCTACACTATCTGACGTTACGCCTGGGTCTGGACACACGATCCGGGAGTGTAGCTTGGATTGTTCTGCTCCGAGAAAGGAACCGGCGCATTTACGTTGTTGCCGTAGGTTCCTCCCTTGAAGTACGGACCATTCGGGAAAACCGAATTGACCGGTCTTCCATACTGACGAACGAGCCGTCGCAGATCGCCCAGCCGATGTGACGTCAGGAACAGCCAGTAGGCTCGCTCCTTCATCAGCTGATCGAGCTGCGCACTCGCCGTCCCTTGAAGCGCAAGGGCAGGGAGCGAATTCGCAGCGTAGCCACGGAGTGAGAGCAGGGCAGCCGTGCTGCGAAGCGTATTAAGGATCCCCAATGCACCGGCGGCGTCGCCAAGCTTCAGCGCCGCCTCGCCCTCGATCAGCCTCGCCTCGACACCATCGGCAATCGTGATTGGCGAGGCGCGCAATGGAAACTTCGCCTGCACCCACTGGTCCGTGGTTCCGTCGAAGCCCTTGGTATTGGTACCTCGACGGGCGAGGCTGTCGGCAACGCGCGGGTCGAATACCGCTGCCTTGACATTCCCCTCCGACTGGTACGGCAGTCCGACGCCGGCCTCGACGTTCGCGACGCCGAACCGGCCGACGCTCTGAGTCAGGAGCCACGTCCCGTTGTTCTGTCGCCCGCTCGTCTCCGAGTGAGTGTAGTTGTATTGAAAGGTCGTCGTCACTCCCGCCACCGCAGCGGCAGCACCGGCGTAGTCACCCTTGTTGAGCAGTGCCCTTCCCTTCGCCACCTGAGCAAGCTGCCTGAACGCCGCCGTGAGCGGTGCTCCAGTCACTGCCAGAGCCTGATTTGCCTTCGATGCGGCGCTATCCAGCAATTGCGTTGTTGAGAGCGCAGGACCGAATTCAAGCGACCCATCCGCGAGCTGAGCGCTCGCCGGCACTGCTCCACAGTAGTTCTCCGCGAACAGTGAATAGCTCAGGCTCGCCAGCGCCAGAATCTCCGGATACCCGGCACTGTCGGCAGCAGTTTTTGCAAACTCCTTGTATGCACCAAGTGCGCGCTCTGCCGACGCGCGCGCCCGCTGAAGATCGTAGAACGTCGTGTTGAGGCTCGTATTCGTGAGCGACATCGCACGCTGGTCGATCTCGATGCGGGTTGGGAAAGTCTCGGTGTTGATGAACTCGTCGGCTATCAAGGCGGACATGTGTACCTGCTCCACGTCAGCGTTCGAGCCGTTGTATGCGACGCCGAAATCACCGATAGCGCCGGCGCGCAGCGTAGGAATTGCCGCGACGCCGGTCAGCGCGTCGGGACGAGCCACGTCGGGGTCGGTTACCGTCAGCAGCTTATCGGAGTCGCAGGCGAAGATCGAGACGGCAAGGAGCGCCGTCGCGAGACGAATGGGCGTCAATCTGCGTCCGCCCAAAGAGGATCTATTGCGCATATGAGTAG
>JALYJX010000244.1 GCA_030775065.1 Gemmatimonadota bacterium
CTGGCAATTCGCATCACGCCTCCGGTCAAAGCGACGCGGTCCCGTATCGTCGCCAATCCATTGCCGGAATTATCGACCATTGAGTGGCCGCTGTCCAATCCGTGATTGTTGTCGCTGACCTCAAGGGAGATGGCGCCATTGCTGGAATACAGCAGGATCTCCGCGGTACCATCCGCAGCGCGCGCTTCGGCACTCTTCAGTGATTCCTGGGCAACACGGAACAAGGTTGCCGCGACGGCTGCGGGCACGCGCTTCTGCCCCATGTTCGCCGTAACCTTTACCTTGAGGCCGCTTCGCTCACCGGTCTGCTGCGCGAGCTCCTCGAGTGCGATCACGAGCCCGAGATCGTCGGCCAGCCTCGGATGCAGCGAGTGCGAGATGTTACGTACTTCGTCCATGACTTTTCCGATCATGGCGCGAGCGGTAGCAAGACTGTTTTGCATTGCGGGGTCTGGCGTTCCGGCACCGACTGCAGTGAGCTGAAAACGCACCGCGGCCAGCGTCTGCGCGATCGATTCGTGCAGCTCGCCTGCGATCCGCGCGCGCTCGGTATCCTGGGCCGTGACGACCTCGACGCCAAGCCTCTGAATGCGCTGCCGCTCGGCTGCCAGCGAATCGAGCAACACGTTTATGGTGTCGGACAGTCGTGCGAGCTGCGGATCCGACACGAGTGACGGACGCGCGCGTGCGCCGAAGTCCCCTGCAGACACGCGGTCAGCCACCTCCTCGAGGTGATTGATCGGACTGAGAGCAAGCCGAACAAGGAGAAGGTTTACGATGCACACTACGGTCAACGCGCCAAGCACAGCGACAAGCTGACCCTGGTTCTCGCCCCACAGACCACCACCGACGAGAGCCAGCACCACAGCGATAATCAGCCCGTTGGCGCCCATCACTTTGAGGACGAGCGGAATACGCAGCACGCTACGGAGGATTCCGGTTAAGCCCATGCTGGCGGGCTTCCAGAAGGTGTGACCGATCTCGGGAATGGTAACGGATGTCACCTGGGAAGCCTCGTCTCAGCCGACAATGACTGCGGTTACCATCCCGAACATTCCGTGCTCGGACTCCGCATGCGGGAGGATGTGGCAGTGGAACGCCCACACGCCGGGCGCCTTGCAGTTCACAATCACGTCCCAGCGCTCGCCGGGAGCGACATTCAGGGTGTCACACTTCCACGGAGCGGGTACCGCCCATCCGTCTTTGGCGATCACGGTCATGTGCATGCCATGAAGGTGCATTGGATGGATCATCATCCCTTCGTTCATGAAGCGAATGCGGAGCTTCTGCCCCGTCTTTACCTTCACCGGCTCTGTCGCCGGAAAGCTCTTCCCGTTGCAGGTGAACCCGTGCGCACCGTCGTTCAGAATGAGCGTGTAGTCCACGTCCGCTCGCTCGATCTTCGATGGATTCTTCGGGTCGACGAGAAATGCGCCGAGCAGTCCCAGCCCGACCTGCTGTGCTGCGTTGTGGTGCGAGTGATACATGTGCGAGCCGAAGTTGCCCCTGGGTACCGTGAACTCGTAGGTGTAGCTCTGGCCCGGCTTCACCGGCGGCTGCGTGATGAACGGAATACCGTCGACATCGTTTGGAAGCTCGAGTCCGTGAAAGTGCACGGCTGTTGACTGCTCGAGCTTGTTGTGGAGGATGAACCGCACGCGGTCTCCCTCGCGCACGCGGATCTGCGGTCCCGGAACCTGGCCGTTGTACGCCCACGCTTCGACTTTCTGGCCGGGCGTTGTCTCCCACTGAATCTTCTCGGCGGTGAGCTCGAAGACCTTGACGCCTTTTTCGATCCGAGGCGCGAGTGGCTGGTTACCCCTGCCTGCGGTCTTCGCGGGAAAGGCTTTCACTCCGGCTTCGTGCATGTTGTCCATTCTTTCCGCGGCGCTGAGTACCGAAGCGGGTGCCGTCCTGGGTGCCAGAGAAGGCCCGGCCGCAGCTGGAACCTTTTGCGCGCTGCTCTCCTTGCACGCAGCGACAGCGCCGCCCGCGATCGCGGTAACCGCAGCACGCATGAGGAAACCACGCCGCGTAGAGATCTCGTTCACGATGTTGTCGATGGACACTGTATGGGATTGCTCTGTCATTGGTTCTCGCTGGTAGTGATTCGGGTTTCAATCAAGCTACGATTCAATGAGTTGAGCTCCTGTCGGGTGGACTGCGGAACGTTTCCTCCAATACCTTTATCCGCCGTGGTGGAAATCCCTACACATTTCTCTCATGACCGTCGCTGACCCCATCACCGACGCGGTTCTCGCGGGAATCGCGGTAATCTCGGCTGATGCGATCATCTGCATCGATGAGTCACAGCGGATCACATTCTTCAACGAAGGTGCGGAGCGCATCTTCGGTTATTCCCGCGACGAAGCGCTCGGGCAGCCGATCGAGATGCTGATTCCGGCTCGCCACCGGCCAAGTCATCGCGAACACGTCCAGCGATTTGGTCAATCGCCGATGCAGGCGCGCCGCATGGGCGAGCGCAGCGCAATCGCCGGTGTGCGAAAGGACGGTGAGGAATTTCCGGCCGAGGCAGCAATATCCCACCTGGGCAGTGGGGAGAATCGCGTCTACTCAGTCGTGCTCCGCGACATCACGCTGCGGCGCCGTGCGGAAGAGAATCAGCGGTTCCTCGCCGAAGCAGGTGAAGTTCTCTCCTCGTCACTCGGCGCAGCCGAAACCATCAGCAGCGCCGCGCGCATTTCAGTGCCGAGACTTGCCGAGGCCGCGATAGTCAGTGTCTTCCACGGTGGCATGTTTCACGGTGTCGCCACTGCGCACGTGGATGCACCGCGAGCCGAGCTGCTGCAGAAGCTGCGTGAGCAAGCGCCTGTCGATCTGCGAGGATCCCACCCTGTTGCAGAGGTGATTCGAACCAGCAGAGCTGTTTCGATTCCGGATTCGACAACAGCAGACGCGCAGCTGGCCGCAATGCTCGGTGAGGCTGGTCCCATTTTTTCCGATGGTCGGGCTACCTCGGCCCTCGTTCTCCCGCTGATCGCGAGAGATCAGCTGCTCGGGGTGATGGAGCTCTATACATGCCGGCGAAAGCTGGACCCTGATGACCTGGTGCTCGCCGAAGACACGAGCCGCCGTGCCGCACTGGCGATCGACAATGCACGGCTGCATGAGCTGGTCACACTCGGATTACGCGCGCGCGATGACATGATCGGGATCGTGTCTCATGATTTGCGGAACCCGGTCAATGCGGTGAAGATGCTGACCGGTGCGATACTCGAAACTGAAAGAGCTTCCCCGCTGCCGCTCGATGTGCTCGAGTATTCGACGATCATCCGTCAGGCATCCGAGCAGATGGACTCGCTCATTCGCGATCTGCTTGACGTCACGAGGATCGAGGCGGGCCGACTCAAGGTCGACGTCGCTCCAACCAACCTCGGCGAGCTGCTCGCCGATGCTTTCGGTACGCTGAACCAGGTGGCGAGCGCAAAATCAATAGACCTTCGGTTCTCTACTGAACTTGCCCTGCCGCTGGTTTCAGCCGATAGGGAGCGCATACGTCAGGCTCTATCGAACCTTGTCGGAAACTCAGTGAAGTTTTCGCCTCCTCAGAGCCAGATCAACGTCCGGGCTCAAAGGCGAGACAACGAAGTCGTGGTATCCGTACACGATCGAGGTCCAGGAATGAACGAGGAGCAGCTATCACACGCATTCGATCGTTTCTGGCAGTCACGCAGAACCGATCGAGAAGGGGCGGGACTCGGGCTCGCAATCACGCGCGGAATAGTCGAGGCTCACGGTGGTAAGATCTGGGCGGAGAGCAAAGTCGGTGAAGGAAGCACGTTTCACTTCACGTTGCCAACAGCGCGGGAAACGGATTCGGCGGATTGAACGGATCAGTGGCGGAAAGACTGTTGCTCTTTCCGCCCCTGATCCGTTCAATCCGCCGAATCGTTTTCCTTGCTTTTTAGAAGGCGACTACACCCTCGATCATAAGCCCGCTGAACTTGCCACCGCTCCTGATATCGGTGGTCGGGAAATCGAGGTACTTCTGGTTCACATACTCGCCTTTCATGAGAAGGTTGGGCGTTACGAACCAGCCGCCGCCAACCTGGTAGCGATTCACCTTCACGTCGTTGGCGATGCCAACTAGCTGTCCCTTCGCGGTATTGTACCGGCCGCCGACATACAGCTGCTCATCGCGGAAGCGATAGACAGCCTCGCCGACGTTCTGGCGCCAGGTGCGATCCGTCAACTCGGTCGCCGCTCTGCCCTTCGCCTGCTCGATGTTACCGAACAGCTCGAGGCCGCGGAATTTTACGAACGGGTTGAATACGATCGCGTGCACTGAGCTTTTGAACCCGGGGTTGATCGCGCCCGACCACGCCTGTGCCGACTCCGTTGACGTCATATTCTCCAGCACGCTGTAGTATCGCGAGCCCGCGCGATCACCGCTGAACAGGGTGTTGCTGACCGATTTCGCCTTTGCATAGGACGAACCCGTCAGGCGAACACGCGTGTCCGAGTTGATCTGCTTGTCCCAGCCGAGCTTGGTGAGGTACGTCATGGAGCGATCCTTGGGCTTGGTGACCTGACCACGGATCTCTCCGCCTGTCACTCCCGCCATTGCCAGCCAGCCTTTGGCCCGCAGATATGCTTCGGCGCCGATCTCGGTCGTGTAGGCGTCCATGATGTAGTTCCCCACGAACGGGTTGTACATCGCGTTGCCATTGGCGCTGCGACGGAAGTGCGCATCACCATAGTTGATGTCGAAATGTCCGACGCGCAGGGTGAGGTACTTCATCAGCTTGTTGAGGGCCTCGACGTCGAACGGCGAAGCGTCAATGAGAAGAAATCCGTCGTTCACCCACGTCTCGCTGTGATGCCGCGAGGACAGGTTGCTGTTGAGCGAAACACGGATGCCGCGCGCGAGCTGCGCATTCATGTAAAGATTGGCGACGGCGTTGTTGAACCCTGATCCGATCTCGATCACCTTGTTCGCATCAGTTGTAACGCCGGCCGTGGTCACGGGCTTCGCGCTGGCGGTGTTGCTGTGGCTCAGCGACTGATACTGCTGGGTGAATGCGGCACCCCAGCTGAGCTTGAACCCGTTATAGGCAGCTCCTTCTTCCTTCGGCGCTTCGAAGACGTTGATGCCACGCCGGTCCTGCGGCCGGTAATGCTGGATCTCGATCGCCGGAGGTGCGAAGCGCGGCGCTTTCACTGTTTTCGCGGTGTCGGCTGCCGGCGCCATGACCTCCGACGAGTCTGTGACAACCGCGACCCTGACCGGCTCCTGGGCCGCTGCCGGAATCGCGGCTGCAAGCACCAGCGCGACCGAGACGAGATAACTATTCGAGCGTTTCATCTTTCACTCCTGTTGGATAATTGAGGTTGATCGCGTTGAGGCTGTGCTTTGGTTACGGCTGTCACTGATTCGGGAAGCCGAGCGATGCCAGCGTACGCGGGCTCGCCACGAGCTTGAACGACACCACGATCTTGTTGCCGGTCCTGAGGGTGCCGAGCATGAACACCGGCGGCTTGATCCCGAAGTCGGTCATCTGAAGAGACTGGGTTGCAGTTGCTTTTGCACTCCCGTCCGCAAGACGCTCCGCCTTGATCAGCATTTGTATCGTATTCTGCTTCCCTGCGACGGTCACCTTTCCAACAGCCTGAAGTGTGAGCCCGTTGTCTGTGATCGAGGTCGACGGGATCTCGTACGTGGTCAGCTCGTAACGGATGTCCGGGTAGAGATCGGCCTTGAGGGTCTTGCGCATGTTCTCTTCGAGGCCCTTGTTGCCGCACGTCAGGCTCTTTACCGGAATCACGACCTCGACGGTCTTGATCGGTCGGTGGAGCTGCGACAGCCGGCTCTCGCTGTACCCGCCGTCCACCTGCACCATTGCCTGGAGCTTTGTCGTCTTGCAGGTGAACCCGTGGAGGGTAGACGTTCCCTCAAACGAGAGCTCGCTACCCGGGCGCAGCTCGAGGCTGAGGCCATCTGTGCTTTGGGCTCGAGAGGCTGTCGCAGTCGCGGCGATGGCGAATATGGGGACTAGAAAAAGTTTGGCGATCATCTGAATTCTCCTTTTGTCGCAGGCAGGTGTTTGAAGCTGCGATCAAAGTACGATTCAGAAATCCGCTGCAATGTCGGGCTTCGGCTAATCTTTCGTGGGAGGAGTGCGGATTGCCTGTGAGGGAAGGCGACGGTGCCGAAGGGGATTTCCCTACACT